>CALWMT010000031.1 GCA_944382045.1 uncultured Enterocloster sp.
CCCAATACATTATATAGTTTTTGCTACACCCCATAAGAAACGAAATACCTTCTCCTGAAAAGCCTGGCTACCCCGCCAGGCTTTTCACTTTATACAAAACCGTACCTATTCCGCTGGGTTTCTACAGAAGTTTTTCTTGTAAATTTTCAGAATTAAGTATACAATAATAATATGCCTTTAGGACTGCCGGAGGGCAGAGCAGAAGGTCCTAAAGGCTGTCTGTATAGAATTTGATGAGGATAATAGAGTGGAAATCAATTGTTTATCAGGTATTAACCGCCAGGCCCTCTTTTCTTCTGAGACAGAGGACTACCGGAACCCGATAGAGCCGGATATTGATGATGATGTGGTGATTCGGTTCCGGACGGCAAAGGATAATGTGGATCATGTATATTATGTGGAAGACGGAGCAGAGGTGGAGATGGATAAGGTCTGTTCCGACGAGCTGTTTGACTATTATGAATATGAGATTACGGTAGGTACAGACCAAGTTCTTTATCATTTTAAAGCAATAAAGGAACAGGAGGTCTGTATTTTTAACCGTCTGGGCGTTACGGAGGACAATCAGGCCTGCTATGATTTTAAGATTACGCCGGGCTTTCACACCCCGGACTGGGCAAAGGGAGCGGTCATGTACCAGATATTTGTGGACCGCTTCTGCAATGGCGACAAGAGCAATGACGTGGAGACGCGGGAGTATGTGTACATCGGGCAGCCGGTGATGCGGGTTGAGGACTGGGACCGCTTCCCCTCGTCCATGGATGTGGGCTGCTTTTATGGGGGCGATCTGCAGGGCGTCTGGGATAAGCTTGACTATATCCGGAGTCTGGGAGTGGAGGTTATCTATCTGAATCCTATCTTCGTATCTCCCTCCAACCACAAGTATGACTGCCAGGACTATGAGCATATTGATCCCCATTTTGGAAGAATTGTGAAGGACAGCGAGGGACTTGTGCCGGAAGGGGCGAAGGACAACAGCCAAGCGGAAAAGTATATCACGCGGACTGCAGGCCGGGAGAATCTGGAGGCCAGCGACGAATTTTTCGCCCAGTTCGTGGAGGAGGTACACCGGAGAGGAATGCGGGTGATCCTGGATGGGGTGTTTAATCACTGCGGCTCCTTCAACAAATGGCTGGATGCGGAGCAGATCTATGAGCGCTCCGGAGATTATGCGCCGGGAGCCTTTGTGTCCAAGGACAGCCCATACCACACCTTTTTTCAATTCCGCGACGAGAGCGATGAGGCCTGGCCCTACAACCGCAGCTATGACGGGTGGTGGGGGCATGACACCCTGCCGGAGCTGAACTATGAGAGCTCGAAAAAGCTTGAGGAATATATTCTGCGCATTGCAAGAAAATGGGTATCGCCGCCCTACTCTGTGGATGGCTGGCGTCTGGATGTGGCGGCGGACCTGGGGCATACGGCAGAATACAACCATGTATTCTGGAAAAAATTCCGTGCCGCAGTGAAGGAAGCCAACCCGAATGCGGTGATTCTGGCGGAGCATTACGGAGACCCGTCCAGCTGGCTGCAGGGAGACCAGTGGGACTCCGTGATGAACTACGATGCATTTATGGAGCCGGTGACCTGGTTCCTGACCGGGATGGAGAAGCACAGTGACAGCTATAACAGCAGTCTATGGGGAAGCGGGGAGTCATTTTTTGAATCCATGCGGTATCATATGAGCCGGATGCAGACCAATACGGTGCTCACCGCCATGAACCAGCTCTCCAACCACGATCACTCTCGGTTCCTTACCCGTACCAACCGGATTGTCGGCCGGACGGCCACCGTGGGGCCGGAGAAGGCCAGCGAGAATGTGCAGGTCTGTGTGCTGCGGGAGGCGGTGGTGATACAGATGACATGGCCCGGCGCGCCAACCCTCTACTACGGGGACGAGGCGGGGGTCTGCGGGTGGACGGATCCGGACAGCCGGAGGACCTATCCCTGGGGAAAGGAGAATCTGGAGCTCATCGAGTTTCACCGGTACCTTACGGGGCTTCGCAGGCGGTATCCGGTCTTTCGCAGAGGGGCATTAAAGCCGCTTTTTGCGGGGAGGCATCAGATTGCCTATGGCCGCATGGAGGGGAAGTATCAGGCGGTGATCGCGGTGTCCAACTGTCCGGAGCCCCAGTCTATGGAGATTCCTGTATGGCAGCTGGGGATCACGGATGATATGATCCTGGGCCGCCCCATTCTCACAGCCCGGGAGGGGTACAACGCGGGCATTATGCTGTACCGGGTGAAGAATGGCTGCCTTCGGCTCATCATGCCGGCTTACGGGGCGGCTGTGTTCCTCTCCCATCCGGAGGAGTTTTATCCCATTGTGGATTCCCGGTTTGCAGAGGAGAGCGGGGAAGAGGTGTATGTGAAGTAAAAAAAGAACGCTGACAGGCTGAAAAGCCTGAAGGCGTTCTTTTTTGCTGCGGTAAATTAAAAGCTTGGATGCAGACCATCCCACACAATTCTTCGATAATTCTCCTTGTCCGTATCTCCCTCTGTGGAGAAGCAGAGGATCTGTGAATCCGCTGTAATCTGAAGCTGCTCCCGGAGCCAGTCTAAGCTCTCATTTTCCATAAGCTCAGCCGCAAAGCCCAGGGTTGCGGCGCCGCTCTCTCCGGAGATTACCTTGGGGTCATCCTCCATGGGATTGCCCAGGATACGCATGCCCTTGGCGGCCACATAATCAGGGATGGAAACAAAGTTGTCCGCGTAATCCCGCAGAACCTCCCAGCCGATGGTGCAGGGCTCTCCGCAGGCCAGACAACAGATGCAATTTGCAGAGCTGCTGGATTTGAGCCGCATGTGGTAATGGAATATTTTCCCTCGCAGATTGTAAAGGCTGTAGAAGCCAGCCGCGCGGTTCGTGGGGTTGCCCTGGGAATTTACTATAAAGAGCGGCAGATTTATTTCGATACAATTCTGCGATTTGTGCCGATTAGTACGCCGGGCTGTTCGCGTAATGTCACACTTCTGTGGAAAAAAGAGCGGACAGGAGAGAAGAAAATACGGAAATTTATTGAATTTGCGACAAAATACAATGCGGAGCAAAAAGAGGGAGCAGACTGACTCGTTGGAAAAGTCTGCCCCCTCTTTGCTAAGAAAATTATTTATTGATTAACTGAATAGCAAAACCAGCGATTTCGTTCTGAAGATAAATGACATAAATCGAACCATCTTCATTACGCTTGGCAGATGCATGATTAATGGCAATTCCTTTCTGCTCTAAGTAAGCGATAGCAGCGTCCATATCCGGGGTGTAGAAAGCAATATGTCCGTGGGTTCCGGGGCCATTCCCTGCCATTGCTTCAATGCAGGTTCCTGCAAACGGGGAGCCCTTTTTTTCTGTTCGAAGTTCTAAGTCAAAAATATTAGAGAAGAGCGTAACAATTTCTACAGCATCTGAGCGGTCTTTCCCGTTAATGCCAATGTGCTGTAAGGTAAATGTAGGTTTCATTTTGCAGACCTCCTGTTTTTTTTCATAATAGCATGCAGCTTGTGTATGTGTAAAGCGGCATGGGGCGAATGAATATATAAATATATTCCATAAGCATATAGCATACAAATATTGGACGAGGCAAAAGGCGCTTGCTATACTACAGACACAAAGCAATTGGGAGAAATACGAAAGTGTGGTGTACCGGCTGTATTTTTATCATTTTTCCTGATGAGCAATTCAAAGAGAAAGAAGGAACAAAGTATGGAGTATTTATCCATAGAAGAACTGGAGGAATTAAGACAATTTGATTCTCCTACTGTGTATAATGCGATCGACAGTTTTCATATCCGCCCAGCGGTATCTGGTTTTACAAAGCCAGGGCTTATTCTGCGCACACCTTTAGAAAAACCAATGGTGGGTTATGCGGTGACAGCTAAGGTTTCGGCAAGACATCCTAATCCTGCCGCAGCAGCGAATCTAGAAGCATATTATGATTCGATGGCCAAGGTTTCAGCGCCTACCGTAGCAGTAATTCAGGATACAGATACAGAGCCAATCGGTTCATTTTGGGGTGAGGTTCAAGCAACATCCCATCTGGCACTGGGATGTGTAGGAACGATCACACAAGGAGGAGTTCGAGATCTTAATGAGGCAGGACCTCTTGGATTTTATTTCTTTTCTACACAGATTATGGTTGCAAGGGGAAATACCCATGTGGATATGTGGAATTGTCCAGTAGAGATATGTGGATTGACAGTTATGCCAGGAGATTTAATTCATGCGGATGTTCATGGGGCGGTAATTATTCCACATGAAATTGCGCGTGAGGTTGCAGAGGCCTGCCGTGCAGCACAGAAGGCAGAGCTGGCGGTGCTGACGCCGTGCAGGGAAGCAATCCGCACAGGAAAAAGACCAACCGCAGCTCAGTTAGCTCAATGGCGCAGAGAAATGAATCAAAAGAGATAGAGAGATATTTTTATGGGAGGCATATATGGCAAATTCTATATTAAAGAAAAAATTACAAGATGGAGATATGGTGCTGTGCGGCGGCGTGTGGAATGCTCTGTCAGCAATCATTGAAGAAAAAGCAGGATTTGATGCAGTAAAGCTGGGGTCCTCACAGCTGAATGCTTCCATGGGGCTTCCGGACTTGGGTCTTGTAACAGCTGCACAGGTGAGAGATCAGATTTATAGTATAGCGGGAAATATTAAAATTCCGCTAATTGTTGACTTTGAATCTGGTTTTGGAAGTGAGCGCGATATTGCGAGCGCTGTGTACTGGGCGGGCGAATTCGAGCGGGCCGGAGCGAGTGCGATTCATATAGATGATTATGGGGACGATAAGTGTCCTTGGCTTCCACCGTATATCCCAGAAATGATGAGCGCAGAAAGTGTGGCGGCAAAAATTAAGGCGATTTGTGATCATCGCAGAAGTGACGATTTCTTAATTATTGTCAGAAGCGGAGCAACGTCCTCCTGCGCATATTCGGACAAAGAAGCGGCGTTCGAGGAAAGCATTCGGCGTTTTAAAATGTGGAAGGAGGCTGGTGCAGATGTTGTTTGGCCGCGCTGCTTTTGCAGGGAACATCTGCTGAGAGCCAGAGATGAATTGGGCGGTTTCCTGTCGCAGTCCGTGGCCAGTCGAGTAGGGCAGGGCCGCGTAGGAGCAGGTGGAAGAACGGAAGAGGGATATATTAGCGCGCAGGAATACCATGAGATGGGATATAATCTTTTGACAGTAGGAGCTACAATGCAGACAATTGTTATGAAAACACTGATGCAGGCATCTGAAATTATGGTTAAAAGCGGCGGACGTGCTTTAGAGATTGATAATATGGCGATGCCGTTTCATGAGTGGATTGAGCTTGTAAACTTTAGTTACTGGAATCATCTAAATGGAAATGAATAGTAGTCAATTCCAACAGGAGGAATAGATGGACATTGTTATATTGGATGGTTATACGCTAAATCCCGGTGACCTATCTTGGAAGCCGCTAAAAGATTTGGGCAACCTTACGGTTTATGACCGGACACAGTCGGAATTGGTAGACGAGAGGATACAGACAGCGGAGATTGTTTTTACGAATAAAACGGTTCTGACAGCAGAAAATTTGGCCTCGGCGCAAAAGCTGCGATATATAGGCGTGTTGGCGACAGGGTATAATGTTGTAGATATAGACGCTGCCGGCCGGGCAGGGATTGTTGTTACTAATATTCCGACCTATGGAACGGCTGCTGTGGCTCAGTACGCTGCCGCCCTTCTTCTGGAGCTTTGCCATCATGTGGGGGAGCATGGAAGATGTGTACAGGCAGGAGAATGGTCTAAGAATCCAGATTGGTGTTTTTGGAAATATCCCCTGACTGAATTGGCGGGAAAGACCATGGGGATTGTAGGATTTGGAAAAATCGGTCAAAGTACAGCAAGAATTGCGCAGGCACTGGGAATGAAGATACTGGCGTTTGACCGCTATAGAAAGCCAGAGCTGGAGAGTGACACGTGCCGATATGCAGGCTGGGATGAATTGCTGCGGGAAAGTGATGTGATCTCCCTGCATTGTCCGCTCTTTCCGGAAACAAAGGGGATTATAAACTGCGAATCACTTAGAAAAATGAAAGACGGCGTTCTGATTATCAATACGGCCAGAGGAGAGTTGATTGTAGAAAAAGATCTGCGGGATGCGGTCGACGCTGGTAAAGTAGGAGGTGCAGCTGTGGATGTGGTTTCAAAAGAGCCGATTGAGATAGATAATCCGCTTCTTGGCTGTGACCGGATTATTATAACACCTCATATTGCGTGGGCGCCGGCAGAATCCCGAAAGCGGCTTTTGACAGCCGCAGCAGAAAATTTAAGGAGCTTTTTAGACGGAACTCCAAAGAACGTGGTGAACTAATCCAAGTAAATGGAAAAGAAAAAGGCTGTGAAGGATGCAGATATCTTCTGCACTCTTTCACAGCCTTTTTATGCGGGTAGCCGGACTTGAACCGGCACGGGATTGCTCCCGAGAGATTTTAAGTCTCTTGTGTCTGCCTATTCCACCATACCCGCAGCGCACAAAAATACGTACCTACGGCTGAAAACAAGGACCTTTACGCGCTAAGCACTGATGTCCTTAAGCTAATTGCGGTACGTAAGTGGGCGAAGGTGGATTCGAACCACCGAAGGCAGTGCCAGCAGATTTACAGTCTGTCCCCTTTGGCCACTCGGGAATTCGCCCAAATGTCTGATAAACAACGATTATAATACCATATGCGCGGGGAAAAATCAAGAGGTCGAGAAGAAAAATCTAACACCAAAAATGTAGCAACAGCTGTTCAGCGGTCTGTACAGGCGGTTCCCGCTTGGCACTTCATTCATTGCGTTCTTCCACATAATTTGCTATAATGGGCAGACAAACGACAAAGACCGAGGATTAAAAATGCTTTTCAGTTCCCTTGTATTTATATGGTACTTCCTGCCCATTGTATTTTTTGCGTATATGTGCATCCCGGGCATCCGGGCGAAGAATCTGCTTCTGCTGGCCGCCAGCATTCTTTTTTATGCCTGGGGTGAGCCGAAATTTGTGCTTCTGATGCTGCTCTCCATCGGCATCAACTATATTTTTGGGATGCTTCTGGACTATGAGACGAAAAAGAGGCGTAGGCAGCTCCTCATGGCCCTGTGCCTTCTCATCAACCTGGGGCTTTTGGGATATTATAAGTATTTTAATTTCCTGGCGGAGCTGGTCAATGACCTGGCAGGCCGGGAGATCCTGGGGGCCAGGGAGATTGTCCTTCCCATCGGCATTTCCTTCTACACCTTCCAGGCCCTGTCCTATGTGGTGGACGTGTACCGGAGGACCATCCGGGTGCAGAAGAATCCCCTGGATCTGGCGCTCTACATCAGCTTTTTCCCACAGCTCATCGCCGGGCCTATTGTGAAATACTATGAGATTGACGCCCAGCTAAAGAGACGGAGCATCACGGCTCAGCGCATGGCCTGCGGCATCAAGCGGTTTTCCTATGGCCTGGGAAAAAAGGTGATCTTTGCCAATACCTTTGCCGCCGTGGTGGACAATGTGCTCACCTTTCCCAATGAAAGCCTGGCGGGGCCGGGGCTGGCCTGGTTCACCATTCTTCTCTACACCCTTCAGATTTATTATGATTTTTCCGGCTACTCGGATATGGCCATCGGCCTGGGGAAAATGTTCGGCTTTGACTTCATGGAAAATTTCAACTACCCCTATATGTCCCAGTCCATCCGGGAGTTCTGGCGCAGATGGCACATCTCCCTGTCCACCTGGTTTAAGGAATACCTCTACATTCCCCTGGGGGGAAACCGGAAGGGGCGGGTGCGCACCTACATAAACCTCTTTATCGTGTTTCTGGTGACCGGACTGTGGCATGGGGCGGGGAAGAATTTCGTGCTCTGGGGCGCGTACTACGGCGTGTTTATTGTGGCGGAGCGGATGTTTCTCGGAAAGCTTCTGGAGAAAAACCCAGTGAAGCTTCTGAACCATATGTACACCATGCTTGTGGTGGTTGTGGGGTGGATGCTGTTCCGCATTGAGGACATGGGCAAAATCCATGGCTTTGCCCGGATTATGTTCTTCCGTCAGCCAGGGGACTTTACCATTCCTATGTTTGCGGACAGGCGGGTACTGTTCTTCTTTGCGGCGGGCGTTCTCCTGGCCGGGCCCCTCCAGTTCTGGTGCAGGCCTCTGAAGGTCCATCTCTACGATGAGGAGCGGGTCTGCTGGTACGACATTGCTGTTATGGCGGTGCTCCTTATCTTCTGTACCATGCTGCTGGTGAACAACACATACAACCCCTTTATCTATTTCAGATTTTAGCAAAGGAAGAGCCTGTTATGAGAAAATGTATGATCCTTCTCTTTTTTGCCATACTGCTTATGCCGGGAGTGCTCGGCGCCCTTCTCGGCGGGGCACCGGAGGGACAGAATACGGAGAACCGGACCCTGGCGGAGCGGCCTGAGCTCTCCTTCGAGAATCTGGAGGATTTTCCCGCTGATGCGGAGGCCTATATCAATGACCACGCGCCCTTCAGGGATCAATTTATTGACGCCTACGCCTCCATGAACATGGAGCTGTTTCACAGCATTGATAATAATGATGTGATTGTGGGGAAGGAGGACTGGCTCTTTTACGCGGGAAATGACAGCCGGGTGGACGCCCTGGGAATTGCGCCCTTCACAGAGGTGGAGCAGTGGTCTATCACGACCCAGCTTCTGCAGATACGGCAGAAGTACGGGAAGGACAGGGACAGCTTTGTGTTTTTCATCGCGCCGGATAAGGAGATTGTGTACCGGCAGTATATGCCGGACTATTACGCGCCGGTGACGGACACCTCCCGGGCCAAGGAGCTGGTGAAATACATACGGGAAAATTCAGATATCCAGGTGATTTATCCCCTGGAGGATCTGCTTGCGGCCTCAGAGCAGGGGCTGACCTACTACAAGACCGACACCCATTGGAACGATTACGGGGGCTTTGTGGGGAGCCAGGAGCTGCTTGCGGCTCTCGGAGGAAAGCCGGAGGAGGTGCGCTTCGCCGGGGAGGCTGAGGAGACTGCTTCATCCGGAGAGGGAGAGGCCGCCGGCGTCCGGGTCTCCTTTGCAGAGGGCGAGCGGGGCGATCTGGGCAATCTGGGCCACACGCCCATGCGGTATCTGGACGAGGTGAAGGCGCAGATAGAAGGGTATTACGACGAGCTGACGCCGGAGCTTTTGGAGGATAATCCGGAGACCGGAATCACACGGGCAAGGACGGAGGGCGCACCGGATGAGCGGCGGCTGGTGATGGTCCGGGACTCCTTTACCGAGGCCATGGAGCCGGTGCTCCAGAAATATTTTGCGGAGTCCGTGCTGATTGACTGGGAAAGCATTGAGAGCACGGATATCGGCTCCTACGGCGGCGATGTGCTTGTGTACCAGGTGGTGGAGCGGAATCTGGGACGGATTCCTGCGGATCTTGTGTCGATTCTGGAAAATGGTTCGTAACCTGCTGCCGAGGCGGTTTTCTGAATTTCTGGACGAACGGCGGGGAATATGGTATACTTATAAAGATAGACAAGTTTTTTGTTGATAGAGATCGGGAGGCAGATAATGGGAAATAAAAGAAGGGTGCGGGGAACCTTCCGGTTATACCTGCAGTGGCCGCTGTTTTTGTCAGCGCTGTTGATCGTGCTCACCGCTATCGTGGGAGCGGTTTCTCTGAAGGCCGGAATTATTGTGTCGATCTTCACGCTCGTTTATATAGGGATTGCCCTTTGGCTTTATTTTTCCAGAAAGCGGGGAATGCTGGAGGGACTTATTTCTTTTGCATCCGCCTATGGGAAGAACAGCCAGGCTTTTATGGATGAGATGCTGATTCCCTACGGAATCGCGGATAAAAGCGGTTATTTCCTCTGGGCGAACCGAGAGCTTAGGGCAATTTTGGATGAGGATAAGAATGGGGCAAGAAGCATCACAGCCCTGTTCCCTGAGGTTACGCGTGAGATGCTTGCCACGAAGGGTGAGATCGTCAGCGTGCACAGCTCACTTGGGGATCGGAAATTCCGAGTGGATTTAAAGGAAGTAGAGCTGGATCTGTTTGCGAGGGATGGAATCCGCAGGGAGGCAGAGAGCGGCCTGGAGGAGGATGCGGCCTCAATGACAGCGGTATATTTGGTTGATGAGACGCAGATGCTGCGGTACCGGCAGCAGGTAAGTGACCAGAAGCTCGTGGCCGGACTGATCTATCTGGATAATTATGATGAGGCGCTGGAAAGTGTGGAGGAGGTGAGACGGTCCCTTCTCACAGCGCTCATTGACCGGAAGATTACAAAGTATATCGGCAGCCTGGAGGGCATTGTCAAAAAGCTGGAAAAGGACAAATACTTCTTTGTCATTAAGCAGCAGTATATGACGAGGATGCAGGAGGAGCATTTTCCCATTCTCGAGGATGTGAAGACGGTAAATATAGGCAATGAGATGGCTGTCACTCTGAGCATCGGAATCGGTATGAACGGGGAGACCTACGGACAGAACTATGAGTACGCCCGGGCCTCCATCGACATGGCTCTGGGGCGGGGCGGCGACCAGGCGGTTGTGAAGGACGGGGATAAGATCCAGTATTACGGCGGCAAGGCCCAGCAGATGGAGAAGACCACCCGCGTGAAGGCCCGCGTGAAGGCCCACGCCCTCAGGGAGCTTATGGAGAATAAGGACCGGCTCCTGATTATGGGACACCGCATGGCGGATATCGACTCCTTTGGAGCGGCAGTGGGAATTTACCGCATTGCAGTCTCCATGAACAAGAAGGCCCACATTGTGCTCAACGAGGTGACCTCCTCGGTGCGGCCCATGATGGAGCGGTTCATAGAGAGCGGCGAGTATCCGGAGGACATGTTTTTGAAGGGACCGGAGGCCGCCGGCCTGGCGGATCCGGGCACCATGCTGGTGGTGGTGGATGTGAACCGGCCCAGCATTACGGATGAGCCATCCCTGCTGAACCTGGTGCGGACCATTGTGGTGCTGGATCACCACAGGACCAGCAGCGAGATTATTGACAACGCAGTGCTCTCCTATGTGGAGCCCTACGCCTCCTCGGCCTGCGAGATGGTGGCGGAGGTGGTGCAGTACATTGCCGACGGCATCCGCGTGCGGCCGCCGGAGGCTGACGCCATGTATGCGGGAATCGTGATTGACACCCAGAATTTTACCAATCAGACCGGCGTGCGCACCTTTGAGGCCGCAGCCTTCCTGCGCAGGAGCGGGGCGGATATTACCCGGGTGCGGAAGCTGTTCAGAGAGGATATGAAGGATTATCAGGCAAAGGCCGAGGCGGTACGGGCCGCAGAGGTATATATGGATGCCTTTGCTATCAGCGAGTGCCCTGCAGGCGGGCTTGACAGCCCCACCATCGTGGGGGCCCAGGCGGCGAACGAGCTTTTGGAGATCCGGGGGATCAAGGCTTCTATCGTGCTCACGGCATATAATGGAATTATTTATTTCAGCGCCCGGTCCATTGACGAGGTGAATGTACAGGTGATGATGGAGAAGCTGGGCGGCGGCGGCCACCGGACCATTGCGGGAGCACAGATGAAGGATGTGACCGTGGAGGAGGCCAAGGCAAGGCTGAAGGAGGTTATACAGGAAATGATGGCGGAGGGCCAGGTTTCCTAGAGATAACTGGAGAAATAGAAAGGAAGAGAATGTTATGGATATCGTATTGTTAGAGGATGTGAAGGCTCTGGGAAAGAAGGGCCAGGTGGTAAAGGTAAATGACGGCTACGCCCGGAATTTTATTCTCCCCAAGAAGCTGGGGGTTGAGGCCACGGCTAAGAACCTGAACGACTTAAAGCTTCAGAAGGCCAATGAGGCCAAGATTGCCGCAGAGCAGCTCGCCGCTGCAAAGGAGCTGGGCGAGAAGCTTGAGAAGTCTTCTGTCACAGTGGCGATCAAGGCCGGAGAGGGCGGAAGGGCATTCGGCTCTGTCTCCTCCAAGGAGATTGGGAAGGCCATCCAGGATCAGCTGGGTCTGGATGTGGATAAGAAGAAGATTGTTTTAAATGACCCCATCAAGGCCATCGGAAGCTTCGAGGTTCCCATTAAGCTCCACAAGGATGTGACGGCCAAGCTGGCTGTGAAGGTAGTGGAGGCGTAAGCGGGCATAAACACGGAGAGGATGCTATGGAAGAGACTCTGATCAAGCGGGTGCTCCCCCACAGCCTGGAGGCGGAGCAGTCGGTTATAGGCTCGATGCTCATGGACAGGGAGGCGGTGATTGCCGCCTCCGAATTGATTACAGGCAGCGATTTTTACCAGCAGCAGTACGGCATTATGTTTGATGCCATGGTGGAGCTGTTCAATGAGGGCAAGCCGGTGGATCTGGTGACGCTCCAGGACCGCCTGAAGGAAAAGGATGTGCCCCCCGAGGTCAGCAGCCTGGATTTTGTCCGGGATATCATGGCGGTGGTGCCCACCTCGGCCAATGTGCGGTCCTATGCGGCCATTGTCCGGGACAAGGCCACCTTCAGACGGCTGATCAAGGTCACGGAGGAGATTGCCAACACCTGCTACGCGGGCAGGGAGCCTCTGGAGGATGTGCTGGCGGACACGGAGAAATCTATTTTCAACCTTCTGCAGAACCAGGGCGGCCAGGAGTTTGTGCCCATCAAGCAGGTGGCCATCAATGTGCTGGAGAAGATTGAGAGCGCGTATAAGAACCAGGGATCCGTGACCGGCATTCCCTCAGGCTTTATTGACCTGGATTATAAGCTTTCCGGCTTCCAGCCCTCGGACTTCATCCTGATTGCGGCCCGCCCGTCCATGGGAAAGACGGCCTTTGTGCTGAACGTGGTGGACCACGTGGCAGTGCGCAGGGGCATTCCCTGCATGGTGTTCAGCTTGGAGATGTCCAAGGAGCAGCTGGTGAACCGTATGCTTTCCATGGAGTCCAATGTGGATTCCCAGAAGCTGCGCACCGGCACACTGACAGATTCGGACTGGGACGCCGTGGTGGAGGGCGTGGGGATTATTGGAAATTCCAAGCTGATTATCGACGACACCCCGGGTATCTCCGTGCCGGAGCTGCGCTCCAAGTGCCGGAAGATGAAGCTGGAATACGGCCTGAGCCTGGTGATTATCGATTACCTGCAGCTCATGAGCGGAACAAGACGGACGGGAAATGAGAACCGACAGCAGGAGATCTCAGACATTTCCCGCTCCTTAAAGGCCCTGGCAAGGGAGCTGCAGGCTCCGGTTATTGCCCTTTCTCAGCTCTCCCGGGCCTGCGAGACCCGGACGGACCACCGGCCCATGCTCTCGGACCTGCGAGAGTCCGGCGCCATCGAGCAGGACGCGGATGTGGTGATGTTCCTCTACCGGGATGATTATTATAATAAGGATACGGATCACCCCAACGAGGCGGAGGTCATCATCGCCAAGCAGAGAAACGGCCCCATCGGCACGGTGAACCTCCTGTGGAAGCCGGAGTACACAAAGTTTGTGAATATGGCGAGGCCTCAGAACGGGGGAAACGGATAAAACGTATGCAGCCGCTTAAACGGCTGCTTTTTTATGTCATAATATCCATTCTCAACGCATACATTAGTAAGGAATAGGACAGAAGGAGAGAATGGTTATGGATGAGATACATTATCTGATATCGGACGCGTCAAAAAAAGTGGATGTGGAAGCCCATGTGCTCAGGTATTGGGAGGAAGAGCTCGGCCTGGATATTCCCCGCAATGAGATGGGGCACAGGTACTACACGGACCTGCATATTCGGCTGTTTCGACAGATTAAGAATTTGAAAGAAAAGGGGTATCAGCTGAAAGCCATCAAGCACGCATTGAATCAAGTGCTTGAGAAGGAGGGGCGTATGGAGCTTTCGGATGAGATGCTGGAGCGGGATATGGATGCGGCGCTGAAGGAATTTCGGGAGGAGGACAAGCCTGGCGCTCTGGCGGAGGTGAAGGATGGGGCAGCGGTTCTTTCCATGGAGGAAAAGATGGCCCAGTTTCAGCAGATTATGAACCTGATTATTGGACGAGCTCTGGAGGTCAACAACGAGAAGCTGAGCCAGGACATCAGCACTCTGGTAAATGAAAAAATGGGCCAGGAGCTGGAGTATCTTCTCAAGGATTCTGACCAGAAGGCCGAAGAGCGCTTCCGCCGCCTGGACGAAGCCCTCCGATCCGCTCAGAAGGACGGACAGGCCGAGGCCGCCGCTGCCAAGATCCCCTTTTTCAAGAAAAAGCGCTTCGGGCGCAGCGGCAAAAAGCTCTGGGGCGGAAAAAAATAAAGCGGATTCCTCGATCAGCCCCCAAAACCGCCTCAAACCCCTTGCGATTTTCTTAAGACCCAAATTTCCATATCGCCATTTTGCAGGAATTGTGGTATCATATCCACGTAGGCAATGAGCAGTGCAAAAGAAGGCAGGCAAAAAGCTGCGTTGTGCTCGCACATAAGCAGCTTTTTGCCTGCCTTCTTTTATAGGGCGAAGCCCGTGACCGAGCTGGAGCGAAGCGGAAGCGAGGTGCACTGCGGATCCGGCGAGCCAGTTCCGCAGTCCTCCCGCGGCGATGCCGCAGGCGAGCCTTCAGCCAATCCGCGGCGATGCCGCAGGCGAGCCTTCAGCCAATCCGCGGCGATGCCGCAGGCGAGCCTTCAGCCAATCC
>CALWMT010000032.1 GCA_944382045.1 uncultured Enterocloster sp.
GCTGGTACTCCTCTCCCTCGATGTCGGGAATGTCCTTGACGACCTGCTTTCCCTCCTTCTTTGTCTTCTCATTGATCATGGCTCCGTCATACCGCGGATCCATAAAGGTTCCAAGTCCAACCTTGGTCAAAAGGCCCGGCATGCCTCTTCCGACCTCGCGCCAAATCTGGCCGACAGCGCCCAGAGGAATATTGTAGGCCAGAATCTTATTGTCAACAATCTGCTTTGTCACCTTGAAGGAGCAGCCCACATGGCCGTGGATGCTGCAGCCCAGAAGGCCGTCATGCGCCAGGGCACATTCGCCCCGGCAGGTCTTTCCATCCGGTGACATGCGTCCGAAATCTCCCTGGCCGGCTCCGTGAATATGGGTGATATTCGCCGGATGTCCTGTCTCCAGGAACCGCTTCTCAATGGCCAGTCCGATCTCCTCCGGCCAGCCCGTCATGCCCTGAACCGCAGAGCCGATCACCGCGCCGTCCTGAATCAGGTCCGCTGCTTCCTTTACAGATATAATCTTCATAGTGTCCCTGCCTTTCTTTTTTATTATACTTTAGACCCCGGCATTTTGCAAAGACCGGCAGCCTGTTTTTTTAATTCCTTTTTATCAACCTTTCCCGATGCTGTCTCTGGGAACGTCTCAAGCTGAACAATAAATTCTGGTATTTTGATGGTTGCAATTTTTCCGCGGCACCAGCCCACAAGCTCCGCTGGGCATATATGCTCCCCCTGCGCGGCCTTGACAAAGGCAAATACCTTCTCCCCGTACTGGGGATCCGGGACGCCCACCACCGCCGCGTCCTCCACCTGCGGATTCTGCCGGAGAAATTCCTCCACCTCTCCAGGGCTTATATTCTCTCCGCCTCGGATGATCAGGTCCTTGCATCTTCCGGTGAGAAACAGCCTGCCCTCCGGGGATAGGTATCCCATATCGCCTGTATGGAGCCAGCCGTCCGTGTCCAGCGCCCGCCTCGTCTCCTCCGGATTCTTGTAGTAGCCCTGCATGACGCCGAAGCTCCTTATGCAGATCTCCCCCTTTTCCCCGGAAGGAAGGAGCCGTCCTGTGAACACATCCCGTATCTGGGCCTCCACGCCCGGCCACAGCTCCCCGGCTGCCAGATCCTCCGGCCGTGTATCCGGGCGGATGGTGACGCTGGTGATGCCCGGTCCTGCCTCCGTCATCCCGTACATGGTCAGGACCTCCCTTACGCCGAAGACCTCTGCCAGCCCGGCAAACACCTTTTCCGGGCATGGAGCCCCCGCCGTAATGCACAGTCTGAGCGGAAGCCTTCCCCTCCACTGCTCTCCCTGGGCCAGCTCCAGAAGCCGCAGATACACCGTGGGCACGCTGCTGAATACCGTGCACTGCTCCTGCTCCAAGAGGGAGAGCAGCGACTCGCACCTGGCAAAGCCGTGAAATACCAGCGTGCTTCCCACCGTCATGGACGCCAGGGCGGATCCAATACAGCCCAGTGCGTGGAACATGGGAGACGTCATGTAGAACCGATCCTCCGGCGTCAAATGCATCTTTTCCACATGGCTCCAAGCGCTCTCTATGAGCTGGGCATGTGTCAGCAGAACTCCCTTGGGCTTTCCGCTGGACCCAGAGGTGTGAATAATGGTTACCGTGTCAAGGGGGCTGATCTCCTCCTTCCGCTGCCTTAAAATCTCCCGGTCTCCCTGAAGTCCCTCCTCCAGCAGATCCTCGAACTGGAGCGCGCAGGTCCTGGGCTTCTCCCGGTCTGTCACAATCACATGCTTAAGCTCCGGCAGAAGGCTGCAGCAGATCTCCTCCGGTCCCTGCTCCATCAGCTCCGGACACATGCCGAAGAGCAGTTCCATGTGCTCTCTGGACTTTATGCCCTGCCGGATCAGCACGGCCTTCGCGTCCGTATCCCGCAGAAGGGTGATCAGCATTTCTCCCTTTTCGTGGATATTCAAATTTACAATGACTGCCCCTATTTTCTCAATGGCTGCCTTCGTCACAAGATTCTGCCAGCAGTTATCCATAATAACCGCCGCCTTATCTCCCTTTTTCAGGCCCAGCCGGATCAGGGAGACAGCCAGGGCATCGCTCAATTCCTTTAACTCCCTGTAGGTAAGCCGCCGCCTCTGTCCGCAGTCCACAATCCCCTCCTTGTCAGGGATCCGGGCGGCCTGCAGGTCCGTAAGCTCCCCAAGGGTCATGTGTATATAACGCAGGATGGAGAGGGATATTCTCTCCCCCTCCCACAGCGCCTCTCTCGCCTCGCTCCCGGATACCCGGGGCATTTCCCGGATCTGGGAGGAGAGAAAGGCGCTTAGACCCCGGCCTGGCGCTTCCCCCTCTTCTGTGGCCAGAAGAGCGCCCTTGGCATCAAATAAATAGGTGCCCTTAAGCGTCCCTTCTCCGGCCCGTACGGAAATCCGCACCCGCCTTCTGGCGTCTATCTCTCTTTTCATGAAACCTCCCTAGGCCTTTTCCGACTTATTGACAGCCTTGAGGACAAATAGAAGGACAATCGCCGCTGCCCCCATGATTCCCACTGCCATCAGAGGCATCTGATAGGAACCCGTGCTGTCAAACAGGTTGTTTGCCAGGATGGGCCCGATGTAGCCGCCCAGGGCAAAACCAATAAACATGATACCGTAGTTCACGCCGTTGTTCTTCATGCCGAAGGCGTCCGCTGTCAAGGCCGGATATACGCCCATGGTGCCGCCGTAGCACATGGCAATCAGTGTGGCGAAAATCACGAATGCCGCAAGGGATCCGCTCTCCGTAAGCATGGACAGAATCAGTCCGCTGGCCGTCACAATCGCCGCCATAATAAACAGTGCGGGATAGCGTCCGATCTTGTCAGACACCCAGCCCCAGATGATACGTCCGCCGGTATTTCCAACCGCAATCACGCTGACAATCACAGCTGCGGTCGCCGCGTCTGCTCCGCCGATGGCCTGAGACATGGGAGATCCCTGGCTCACCACCATCAGCCCGCCGGTGGCAAAGATGATAAACACAATAATCATCAGATAGAACCGGATATCTGCCAGCATCTGCTTCCAGTTCTTCTGCTCCTGGCTGCCGCCGCCCTTCTTCACAGGGGGTACATAGCCGTCAGGCAGCCATCCTTCCGGGGGCTCCTTGATGAACCATGCAGAAATAATGATAACCACTCCGTATCCGATACCCAGAATCCGGAATGTGGGCATAACGCCGTACTGGCTGATCAGAGCCTGCATGATGGGCGGGAAAATGATGCTGCCCGCGCCGTAGGCTGCTGTGGAAATGCCAGCGATGAGACCGCTCTTATCCGGGAAAAACTTTACCGTGTTTCCGATGGTGATGCCGTAAGCAAAGGCAATGCCGAAGCCTGCCAGCAGGCCATAGGTCACATACAGCATCGATAAGCTGTGGATAAAGCTGGTGGCAATAAGACCGGCAGAGAACAGGATACCGCCCAGCCACACTACATTTCTGGGGCCCTTTAGGGTTTTCTGCAGTCCGCTGCCCGCAATCATGGGAATGGGAGCCACGCCGCTGCAGATCGTGAAGGCCAGCGCCAGCTGTGCCTGGCTCACCTCTGTGCCGAAAATCGAAGCTGATTCATTAAAAAGTCCCGTCTGATATACGCTCCAGGCAAAGCCTGTACCGATGCAAACATTCGTAACTACACTGGCGACCAATACGGCCCACCGCTTTTTCATCCAATCCATAATACACCCGCCTCTCTCTTCCATGGTACATGTTTCCATGGCGCTTGTGTAATTGTTAATTTTTTAACGTTAAAAATATAGAGAGCCCCTGCGTCTAACCCTGCGGTGCCCCCATATTCAGGCCCTCTATCCAAGGTCAGGGGACGGCCTGACGGCCGCCCCAATCCTGCATTCATTTTTATTGCGTGTCCCCGCTCTCAATGCGGGAAACGCTCCATCAGCAGAGTCCCAGCACCATATTCTTAACCAGTGCCTTAACCTCCTGAATCTTATAGGCATTGTGCTCCATGGCCTGTGCTCCCTCGGCAGCCAGCTCGGCAGCCTCATTAGCCACTTCTTCGCTGGGCTTCTTGCCAGCCAGGTAGGCGTCTACCTTCTCACGAGTCATGGGAACCGGAGCCACGCCGCCCAGAACCGTCTTGGCGGACTCGATGACGCCGTCCTTCATCTGTACAGAGTAGGCAAGGCTTACGATAGCAAAGTCAACGGCGTCGCGCACACGGAACTTGTCGTATACGGAAACCGCACCAGCCTGAGGCTTAAAGCGGATCGCGGTCACCAGCTCATCCTGGTCAAGCATATCCACTGCCTTCAGATGGGTGGTGAAGAAATCCTTTGCCTTCACAACCTTCTTGGTGGTCACAATGTCAGCGTCCAGAAGGATCAGCACCGGAGAGATATCGGAAGCGTTCACGGAGTAGCAGCCGCAGTTCATGCAGCGCCCAGCCTCCTTCACAGCCTCCGGGGTCTCCAGGGTGGAGCTGTCCTCCTTGTCCAGGGCTCTCTGCTCGGGAGAGAGCTCCTTGTCGTGAACGGCTTTCTTCTCCTTTACGCCCTCAGTATCAAAGTGGATGAACTTCTCCTCCTCGTGCCTGGGAAGAACCGCGTCATACTTCTTATTGATGGCCTCCGCCGCGTTCCGTCCGGAGCGGATAGCCTGGATAACTGTTGCGGGTCCTGTGGTGGCGTCGCCGCCGGCGTAGATGCCTTCCTTGCTGGTGGCCTGGGTCTCCTTGTCAACCTGGATGAGTCCCCTGTTCAGAGCCAGATCCGTCTTCTCGCCCAGGAAGCTCAAATCTACCCTCTGGCCTGCGGCCATCAGGATGGCGTCCGCAGATACCACGGTCTTCTCGTTTGGATCATAGGTGGGGTTAAAGCGTCCTTCCGCGTCCCGCACGGATGTACAGCGCATAAGCTCCATGCCCGTTACCTTGTCTCCTTCGTAGAGCGCCTTTGACACGCCGTAGGAGGGCATAATCACGATTCCCTCCTCGCGGGCTCTGGCGATCTCCTCCTTGCTGGCAGGCATCTCAGGCTCAGACTCCAGGCAGGCCATGGTAACGCTGCCTGCGCCCAGTCTCTTTGCGGTGATGGCTACGTCCATAGCCACGTTGCCGCCGCCCACAACCAGAACGTGCTTTCTCTCCTTCTTGTTCATCCACTGATTTACCTCAATCAGGAACTGAAGGCCGAACTCGGTGAACTCCTCGCCGTCGAAGCCCAGAACCGGGCGCTTCCATGCGCCGGTTGCGTAGAATACGTCGTCGTAGTCCTTCTCCAGCTGCCCGGTGGTCACATCCTCGCCCACATTGCAGTTTAAGCGGAACTTGATGCCCATCTTCTCATAGGCAGCCACCACCTGCTCCACATAGGTCTGGGGCAGACGGTAGTTGGGGATGGCGTAGGTCAGCATGCCGCCGGCCTTCTCCATCTTGTCGATCACGGTCACGTCGTGGCCTGCCTTCCTCAGATAATAGGCTGCGGAAAGACCTGCGGGGCCTGCGCCCACCAGGGCAACCTTATGGCCGGTCTCCTTCTCGGGAGCCTTATAAAATACGTCCGCATGCTCCAGAATGTAGTCGCCCACATAGCGCTCTACGCTGTGGATGTTCACGCCCTCATCATTGTTGCAGCGGTTGCACTGCTCCTGGCAGGTGTGGGCGCAGACGCGGGAGGTGATCATGGGAATGGGGTTGGCTTCCATAAGGATCTTCGCCGCGCCCTCCGGATTGCCCTTTCTCAGCTGCTCCATGTAGCCGGGAATGTCGGTGTTTGCCGGACATTGGATGGTACAGGGGGTGAAATGGGTCTTCATGCCTCCGAAGATGGAGTGGTAGCGGTTGTCGCCCTGTACGGCGTAGCACTCCTTGCCGCCCTTTCTCATACAGTCTAAGCGGTCGCCCACGCCGTGGGGATAGCGGTAGAACCAGCAGCGCACATCCTGGCAGATGTTGCCGCCGATGGTGGCCATGTTGCGGATCAAGGGTGTTGCCACGGAGCGGGCGGACTGTGCCAGCGCCGGAGCCTTCTCATTTAACAGGGGGGATTTCTCAATGTCATGGAGCTTGGTTAAGGCGCCAATCTCAATGGTGTCTCCCTCTTCCTTTATGTACTCCCCGCCGGGAATGGTCTTTAAGTCCACCACGGTCTCGGGATATTCCTCTAATATCTGCTGCTTTAAAACGCCGATCAGATCAGAGCCGCCGGCAATGGCAACCTTTCTTCCCTTTTTGCTGTCTTTCAGCAGGGAAACGGCCTCCTCAAAGGAAGCGGCGCTTTCATGTTCAAAATTTCTCACAATGAATCCTCCCCTCTTATGCTTTGCCTAATGCCTTCAAAATCACTGACGGAGTTGCCGGATAGTCCTTGACGTCCACGCCGATGGCGTTGGAGACAGCCATGAGGACGGCGCTTGCGCCTGCTGCTCCGGAAATCTCGCCGATGCCCAGGGCCTTGAACATGAAGGAATCGATCTGGGATTCCATTACGTAGGCGTCATAGGGCGGGAACTCGTTAAAGGGTCTCCACTTGTAGTCGATAAGGCTGGAGCTTAACAGCCTTCCGGTTGCGGGATCCAGGATGCACTCCTCAAAAATAGCCGTATCAATGCAGGCAGAGCCGAAGCCGCCGTGCAGCTGCATTTCCACCGCCTTGGAGTCAATAATCTGGCCGATGTCCGTGCCGCCCGCTACCTTCACGATGTCGATGCGTCCGGTCTCCAGATCCACCTCAACCTCAACAAAGATCGCCATGCAGCTGGGGATATTAAACATTTCCATATGTTTTCCGTAGCCCACAATGGACAGCTCCTTGGGAGCCAGCTTGAACATGGGGATGGAAAGCTCAGGCGTATCTCTTACATATACCATAAAGTCCTTGGTCTCCATCTGGTCCACGGAGCGCTTAAAGTGCAGAGCGCCCAGCTCCAGAGCCTTCTGACGGCACTCCATCGCGGCCAGGGAGACGGCCTTTCCTGTGGTGATGGTACCACGGGATCCGCACAGACCGTAGTTGGAGGGGTTAAACTTGGTTCCGGGCTCAGTGATGGACACCTTCTCAACCGGAACATTTAAGACCTCAGCCACAACCTTGCAGGCGTTGCTTCTGGTACCCATGCCGGACTCGGTGATGTCGCACTCGATCACTGCGGTGGATGCCCGGTGGCTTCCTACCAGGTCGGGAACGATGCGGACGATGGCCTCGGTGTTGTCCTCATTGATATCCGCGTTTCCGATTACGCCCATGCCGATGCCGCGGGCCTTGGTGCCGTGTACGGAGGTGGGAACATTCCAGCCCTTCCACTTCTCCGCCCAGCCGAAGCGGTCTGCCGCGTTCTGCATGGCCTCGGGGAAGAATAAGGAGGAACGGCTCTGCCACCACCGGCCGTCACGCCAGATAAAGCGGTCGCCGGGAGCAATGTAGTTCTTCTTAAATACATCCAGAGGATTGAAGTTGCCCTCCTTCATGGCGGTGCACATCAGGCGCTCCAGACAGCTGTTTAACTCCTGGCCGCCGTAGCCTCTAACGATGCCGGCCGCCTGCTTGTTGGTAACGGCGATATGGCTGTCCATATACCAGTTGGGACATTTTGCCAGCACCAGCTGTGCTTCGCCGAGACCTACGCCTACCTGGCCCTGTACGGAGTCAGCGATGGCGCCGGTGTCCACCAGCCAGTCGCCCTGCACGGCGCGGACATAGCCCTCCTTGTCCATACCGATCTTGGCGGTGATGGTGCTGCCCAGACGAACCTCGTAGCTCATGAGCTGCTCTTCCTTGGTCAGAACGATCTTTACCGGCCGCTTGGTCACTAAGGACAGCATGGCAGCGGAGAGAACCGTGGTCATGAGGGACTGCTTATTTCCGTAGCTTCCGCCTACGTTAAAGGTCTTTACGCTTAAGTTGGAGCCGGGGATTCTGCCCTCGCCCATCAGCTTAAGGATGTGGGCACTCTGGGAGGAGGCCCAGATGGTGTACTCATTTCCGCCCTCATACTTGGCGATGCAGCAGGGAGTCTCGGGAGCCAGGGGAGCGGGCATCTTGTCAAATGCTACCTTGTCCTCCGCCACATAGTCGCACTCCTCAAATCCCTTCTCCACGTCGCCGCGGATGATCTGCCACCAGGGTCCGTCGGGCTGGAAGTACTTGATTCCGTTGTCTACATGGTTGCCCTTAAAGCGGGGATACAGCTCAACTGCGCCCTCCTTTAAGGCCTCCTCTGCGGAGTATACGGGCTCTAACTGCTCATACTCCACATCGATCAGATCCATGGCCTCAACAGCGATTTCCTCGGTATCCGCTGCGATCAGGGCTACCAGGTCGCCTACATAGAAGACCTTGTCCTCCATCAGAAGTCTATGTACCGGAAGTCCCAGGCCCCAGCGCTCCGGCATATTTTTGTGGGTGATAACGGCCCGTACGCCGGGAAGCGCCTCTGCCTTTGAGGTGTCGATGGAGACGATCCTCGCATGGGGATAGGGGCTTCTCTTTGTCCGTCCGTAGAGCATATGAGGTACGGAAAAATCATCCAGGAAAATGGCCTTGCCCGTCACAATATCCCTGGCATCCTTTCTGGGGGTGTAGTTGCCGATATGACGGTAATTGGGCTGTTTAATATCGCGGTATTCAAGCTTACTCATTCTTCTTTGCCCTCCTTAATCATTCAGTGCATGTGCGCCTTGGGTTCCAACCGCGAAGGGGCTCGGGAACCGTTCCGGACGGACGGGAATGGGGTTCTCCACGTCATCGTTGGCCCTGTGCATAACGGCTGTCTTGTCCTCGCCGTTGCCTGCCACCTTGTTGATGGCCCGAAGCACGGTGTAGTGGCTGATGCAGCGGCAGTAGTTTCCGGACATGCCCTCCTTAATCTCCTCGGGAGTGGGATGGGGATTCTCAAGAAGCAGTGACTTTGCCGCCATGATGATGCCGGGCGTGCAGTAGCCGCACTGGAATGCGTACTCGTCGATGAATGCCTGCTGCAGGGGATCCAGTCCCTTATCCGGATCCTCAAGGCCCTCGATGGTCACGATGTTCTTTCCGTCACACTCCACGGTAAGCACCATGCAGGACGTGACACCCTTTCCATCCATGAGAACGGTGCAGCAGCCGCAGGCGCCCTCGCTGCAGGACTCCTTGGAGCCGGTGAGCTCCAGCCGCTTTCTTAAGGTCTGGGACAGTGTCTCTGAGGGGGGTACCTGGCCAAAGCCGTCCCCGATCGAGAAACGATATTCCCGTCCGTTCACCGTCAGGGTAACATACTGTTTCTTCATAGCGTTTCATTACCTCCTTATGTCTTTGTATGTGCGTCCCGATAGCCGGGAAAATGCTCTCCACCGTATAGGTCGGTCGATTGATTTAAATTTAACACAGTCCATTTTTTATGTCAATAGTGCATAAATGCTTTCCGACCGCTTTCGTTGATTTTCGTAAAAAGGCAACAAAAAATCCCTTTGGAGTTGTCGATTTTTTCCTCCAAAGGGATATTCATTTTTTTGAATAACCTTGTGATTTTTCACAAGGGTCAAAACCGGTTCTTCCCCCTCCTAGCGTTCCTCCGCCTTTAGGCCTCTGGCCACAGCCAGGCAGTCCGCCTTTATCTGCCCCCGCAGCCACCTCGCTCCGTCTCCTCTGTGCTCACTGATATAGGGGGCAATCAGGCTCTTGTGCTCTCCAAAGGCGATGATGCTTCCGTTGATAAAACGGCTGGCCACCTTTGCCCGGTCCTCCGGCAGATCCGCTGCCACCTGAAGGAGGCGGGCCATCACCCCCTCCTGCCAGGTAAATACCTCACTTGTCAGGGGCCTGGCACCCTCCGGACCGCTCTCCTCCCGGTACACCAATGCCAGGGTAGGCTGGTACTGCTTCCCCAGTGCCGCCTCAATCTGCAGATCGATCAGCCGTCCCAGGTACTTCCATGCCATCTCCTCTGTCATCTCTCCCTTGGCAAAGACCTCCTCTATCTCCTGGCAGGAGGGGCTGTAATAGGCCCGGATTTTCTCAACGATATAATCCAAACAGGTCTTATAGAGATTTTCCTTATTTGTATAATGAAAGGCAATGGCTGAGAGGTTCACCCCCGCCTCCGTGGCTATCATCCGGGTGGATGTCTCCGCATAGCCGTATTTGGAAAAAAGCTTTACCCCCGCCCGCACCAGCCTTTCCTTTGTATTCATCTGCTCCTGCTCCTTCATGTAGCTACCCCCAAAATATGATTTATATTCCGCTCAATGGCCATGGCCTGGCTGTACTGCCTGCGGCGGCTGTCCATGGCCTCCGGCGTCCTGCATTTTTCCCCGCTTTTTGTAAACCTCTCCTCTAAGGAAACCAGCCGGTCTCCCTGCATATGCTTGTCCGCCAGAAATACCAGGGAGGCCTCTGTCAGCCGATATTCCTCCCCGCCAGCCAGTCCATGGTGAACCCGTACGATGCGGGCCAGCTCCGGATACCCCTCCCGCCGCAGAAGCTTTGCCCCGGCCTTCGGGTGCTCCGGCTCTAATCTTGCGATGTCGTGGACCAGTCCGGCCTCAAAGGCCAGCTCCGGGTCCAGCTGCCAGCCCCTCTCCTTAAGCTCTGCCGCCCATTTTCCGGCAAGAGCGGCTACCGCCTCCTGGTGGGCTCGGATATGCTCTGGAAGGCCGGCCCGCTCCCACAGCCGTCTGCAGTCCTCCCGCCCCGGATAGATCCCCGGGCGCAGGCCAATCTCCTCTGCCCGGCACCGAAGGCTTCCATCCTCCCCGGCCTCCAGCCGGGTGATGCCCCCGCAGGGCTGGGGAATATCCCGGATGCTAGCCGGATCCCAGCCGAGCATCAGACAGAGAAGGCCCCGTATGACGCCGCTGTGGGTGACGAGGATGAGGCTGCCGGGGACTGAGCCCTCTGTTTTTTTTAAGATATCCTGAATAGCCTCCCTGAGCCGGCCTCCTCCTTCCAAGAAGGATTCTCCCCCCGGCGGCGCCACTGTGCCCAGGGACCTTCCTCTGGCCTCATACACCTGGGGGAATCGTTCCCGAATCTCCGCAAAGGGAAGTCCCTCCCACTGGCCGCCGGAGAGCTCGATGAGGCTGTCCGCCGTCTCCATCGGCAGGAAGGCGGATGCGGCCTCGCCCCCCGTCATGTCTTGGACTCCCGCCGCCATAATCTCCGCTGTCTCCCGGCACCGGGACAGGGGGCTTGTAAAAATCTGCACTGCTTCCTGCTTATTTTTAAGCTCTGCTCCCAGCCAGTCCCCCAAGGCCTGCGCCTGCCGCCTTCCCTCCCCGCTCAGGGGGATGTCCGTCCGGCAGATGCAGCGTCCCTTTCCCAGACTCTCCTCCGTCTGGCCGTGGCGCACAAGATAGATTGTCCGCATGGATGATGCCCCTCTTTCCCAATCATTCTATTACCAATCATATGTTATATGTGTGATTCTGTCAATCATTGTGCGGGGTGATGATCTCATAGATGAGGCTGCATTTTTTCTTGTGGTGGGCCAGGCCAATACAGATAATTTCCCCAGTCAGCCCTATATAATATTTATTTTCTAAAATTTGCTGCAGGGCCTCCTTTTTCAGGCGTTCTAAATCCTTCCCCTGCTTAAACTCCACAATAATATTGGGATGTCCCGCCTTCAGCGCTCTCAATCTCTTCCCGGGCCGCCAGGCGGTCAAACGTATTCCAAAAGCTCCTTCCCGCATTTTTCAAGGCCTGCCGCACCAGAAAATTCGCCGATGTATTCACCCAATAATTGTCTAAAAATCCTGTTTTTGCGTAATTCAAAATAGACCACGGATTATAAAGCTCTACGCCTCCCACCATATATCCGTCATACTGCTTTCTAACCTCTTCGTCCAGCACCCTGCCGCAATCCGTGAGAAGTCTGGCGCATTCCTCCTTTGTCAGACCAAAATAGGAAGCATATTCTTCCCGAACCACTGTATACACCTGCGGATTGTTAAATTGGGAAAAAATGCTCTCCTTTGCCACCCGCTGCACCCCTGTCAGCAGCGCTTGTCCCAATTCATCATTTCCCTTCATAGCGCTACCGTATAAGTTGGAGAAGAAGGGACTCAGCTCTTCGTGATATCCGTACTCATAGCTGCTCATAATCGGCTGGTCATACTCATCAATCAAAAGAATTGGTTTTTTCCCATAATGCGCATAGAGCACTGCACATAAGTCCTGAATAGCCGTGGCAATATAAGGATACCCGCTTTCCTTTTTTTACACCCACTCATTTTCAACCGCTGCATTGCCCGCACTGGCATTGTCAAATTTTTGTCTCGGTAATAATATTATAAATTTATTTTAGCCGAAACATTGACGGTTTACAAGGAAAAAGTGCCCTTTAAGATATACCCCTTCGCGCGAAACACACCACCCCGGAGGGACATATGTTACGGGAAACCCTGCGGGTATTCCCTTCTCTCCCGCATTTCTTTTTCACTGGATCTATGTTACAATAATCCTTGTTTTACCCAAGATATCTATTTACTCAAAACAAGGAGGTTCTTTATGGAACGCATCGTCATCCTGGGCGCCGGCCAGTTCGGCCTGGCAGCCCTTTCCCTGTTAAATACGGAAAATCTGGAGGTCTGCGCCTTCGGCGACAATTCTCCCCGGCTTTGGGGCCAGAATATCCGCAGCATTCCCGTCCTGTCCGTGGAGGAGGCCATAAGGCTTTGCCCAAATCTGGTTCTAATCAGTGTGGCGGATGAGGACCGCAGCCAGAGCCTGGCTGCCCAGGCCCGCTCCCTCGGCTTTGCCGGACGCCTCCTTTTCATGCACGAGCTTCGCCAATACTTTGATGTGCGCAGCGCCGTGCTCCTGCGCCTGGGGGAGTCCCTAAAAAAACGGGGCATTCCCGGCTCCCTGGCGGAGCTGGGCGTCTATAAGGGGGATACGGCCCGGAAAATAAACGCCCTCTTTCCCGATCGGCCCCTCTATCTCTTCGACACCTTCGAGGGCTTTGACGCCCGGGATGTGGAAAAAGAAAAAGCCCAGGGGTTTTCCCAGGCTGAGAAAGGAGAATTTTCCGACACCTCCCCGGAGGCTGTGCTCTCCCGCCTGCCGTTTCCGGAGCGGGCGATTGTCCGCCAGGGGTATTTTCCGGAGACTGCCGCCGGCCTTGAAGCGGAGCGCTTCGCCCTGGTCAGCCTGGACGCGGACCTCTACGCCCCCATCCTGGCCGGGCTGGAATTTTTCTATCCCCGGCTGAATCCGGGCGGCGCCATCCTGCTCCACGACTTTGACAGCCGCCGCTTCCCCGGCGCGGGAAAGGCGGTGGAGGCCTACGAAAAAGCCCACGGTCCTCTCCCCCTGGTGCCTCTCTGCGACCTCCACGGGAGCGCGGTGATTGTTCGTGACAGTTTCGACGGCTGAATTGTTGCGATTGTTCATCCGCAGGCTGCCTCTGTCCCTTTTTCCACAGCCCGGCTGATGAGAAGGATCCGGCCTGCGATCCCCAGAAGCCCGGCCAGAATACTTCCCAGTCTGCTTCCCCCCACAAGGCCGTACATGCAGCATCCCACCGCCGCCAGGAGAAATCCCGCATAAAGCCGGCTGCCCCTGGCCAAGAGCGGTTCGGCACTTTCTGCCCGGTCTGCCTGCTCTGCTTTTTCACCGGCGTTTTCCGCCCCAGCCGGAAAAGCGGCTGCCCGCAGGTTTAAAAATGCCAAGCCGCAGGCCATCTCCGCCAGCATCAGGCAGCCGGGCATGGCTGTCTCCCAGAGAAGTCCGCCCCAGCCCAGCCATTCTCCCAGGGCGGCCCCCAGACAGAGCGCACTAAACGCCAGGCCGCTTTTCTTTCCATATCCGGCCCAGACCGTCCGGCAGGCTGTCGGGTGCTTTCCCATCTCCGTCACTCCGGACGCCCACAGAGCCGCAGCCATCCATTTTGGAAAAACCGGCAGACCAAATACATTCACATGAAAGGTGATGAGCAGGATTCCCCATATGGATCGGCGTATCCCCTTTTCCATCTAGCGGCTCCCCCTTTCTTCCAGATACTCCCAGACCTGCCAGGAGTTCCCCATCCAGGTCAGATCCCCCAAAAGCGGTTGTTCCAAGAGCCGCTCCTTCTGCCCGTCGGCCTCTCCCGCCAGTCCGAACACCGCCTCATACGGGGT
>CALWMT010000033.1 GCA_944382045.1 uncultured Enterocloster sp.
ATTCTGCCGGAGGCATTTGCCACCGTGCGGGAAGCGGCCAAGCGGACTCTTAATATGGAGCATTTCCCGGTGCAGCTTATCGGCGGCATTGTGCTTCACCAGGGCCGTATCGCGGAGATGCGCACTGGTGAAGGAAAAACCCTGGTGTCCACCTGCCCGGCCTACTTGAACGCACTGCGGGGCAAGGGCGTGCAGATCGTTACGGTGAACGACTATCTGGCCAAGCGTGACGCGGAGTGGATGGGCCAGGTACACCGCTTTTTGGGACTTACGGTGGGCGTGGTGCTCAACGAGATGAACAGCGAGGAGCGGAAAGCAGCCTATGCCTGCGATATCACCTACGTGACCAACAACGAGCTGGGATTTGACTATCTGCGTGACAATATGGCCATCTATAAGGAGCAGCTGGTGCTCCGGGATCTGGACTACTGCATTATCGATGAGGTGGACTCCGTGCTGATTGATGAGGCACGTACCCCTCTGATTATTTCCGGACAGAGCGGCAAGTCCACCAAGCTTTACGAGGTCTGCGATGTGCTGGCCCGCCAGCTGGAGCGGGGCACGGTTTCCAAGGAGTTCTCCAAGATTGACGCCATCATGGGCGAGGAGATCGAGGAGACCGGCGACTTCGTTGTGGATGAGAAGGACAAGGTGGTAAACCTTACCGAGCAGGGCGTAAGAAAGGTGGAGGAATTCTTCCACATTGAAAACCTGGCGGATCCTCAGAACCTTGAGATTCAGCACAACATCATCCTGGCCCTGCGGGCCAACAACCTGATGTTTAGGGATAAGGACTACGTGGTTAAGGACGGAGAGGTCCTGATCGTAGATGAGTTCACCGGCCGTATTATGCCGGGCCGCCGGTACTCGGACGGCCTGCACCAGGCTATCGAGGCCAAGGAGCATGTGCAGGTGCGCCGGGAGAGCCGGACTCTGGCCACCATTACCTTCCAGAACTTCTTCAATAAGTTCAATAAGAAGGCGGGCATGACCGGTACGGCTCTGACTGAGGAGAAGGAGTTCAGGAACATCTACGGCATGGACGTAATCGCCATCCCCACCAACCGGCCTATGATCCGCAAGGACTGGGACGACGCGGTGTATAAGACCAAGAAGGAGAAGTTCAAGGCGGTTGTGGACGAGGTGGAGGCCGCTCATGAGAAGGGCCAGCCCGTATTGGTGGGCACCATTGCCATTGAGACCTCTGAGCTCTTAAGCAAGATGTTAAACCGCCGGGGCATCCCCCACAAGGTGCTGAACGCCAAGTTCCATGAGCTGGAGGCGGAGATCGTGGCGGACGCCGGAATCCACGGGTCCGTGACCATCGCCACCAATATGGCGGGCCGTGGTACGGATATCAAGCTGGATGACGAGTCCAAGGCCCTTGGAGGCCTCAAGATTATCGGCACGGAGCGCCATGAGTCCCGGCGTATTGACAATCAGCTGCGCGGCCGTTCCGGCCGTCAGGGAGATCCGGGCGAATCCCGCTTCTACCTGTCCTTGGAGGACGACCTGCTGCGGCTTTTCGGCTCCGAGCGCCTGATGCATATGTTTGAGGCCATGGGTGTGCCTGAGGGCGAGCAGATTGAGCACAAGATGCTCTCCAACGCCATTGAGAAGGCCCAGATGAAGATAGAGGGCAACAACTTCGGCATCCGTGAGCAGCTCTTAAAGTTTGACGAGGTGAACAATGAGCAGCGCGAGGTTATCTACGCGGAGCGCCGCAAGGTTCTGGACGGGGACAACATGCGGGAGCTGGTGCTCAAGATGATCACGGACATTGTGGAGAACGCGGTGGACATGTCCATCTCCGACGATCAGCCGGCGGAGAAGTGGGACCTGTCCGAGCTCAACAGCCTGCTTCTGCCCATTATCCCCTTAAGCCCCATCCGGCTGACGGAGGAGCAGAAGCACATGAAGAAGAATGAGCTCAAGCATCTCTTAAAGGAGCAGGCCATCAAGCTCTATGAGACCAAGGAGGCGGAGTTCCCCGAGGCGGAGCAGATCCGTGAGATCGAGCGCGTGGTTCTTCTGAAGGTCATTGACAACAAGTGGATGGCTCATCTGGACGATATGGACGCCCTGAGGGAGAGCATCGGACTTCAGGCCTACGGCCAGAGGGATCCGGTTGTGGAGTACAAGATGCAGGGCTACGACATGTATGAGGCCATGATGGCCTCCATCCAGGAGGAGACAGTGCGCATCCTCTTCCACATCCGCGTGGAGCAGAAGGTGGAGCGGGAGCCCGCTGCCAAGGTGACGGGAACCAACAGGGACAGCTCCTCCACCAGCGCCCCCAAGAAGCGGGTGGAGCAGAAGATTTACCCCAACGACCCCTGCCCCTGCGGCTCCGGAAAGAAGTATAAGCAGTGCCACGGGCGGCTGAAGTAGTAAGACGCCGTCCTGGTCTGCCGCAATCAATTAAATAGTAACTATTCAGGACGGCATCCTCTTGCCCGGCCAAAGGCCGGACAAGAGGCATCGGAGGTTCCTCCGATGTGAAAACAGGGGCAAAAGCATGCTTATAAGCGAGCTTAACGCCTGTTTTTGCCCCTGCTTTCCCGCCGTCCTGAACAGTTACATTAAATAAATGAAAGAAGGTGAAGCTGTGGTTGAGTTCGATAATTTTAAACATACGCTCTCGACGTATGACAAACCATTAGTGGAAGTGAGGGATTCACTTTGACCTGGATAACAAGGTCAGAAGAATCGCAGAATTAGACAAATCGATGGAGGAGCCGGGCTTCTGGGATGACCCGGACAAATCCACCAGGCTGGTCCGGGAGGCCAAGCATTTGAAGGATGAGGTGGACACCTATCACCAGCTGGAGCAGGCCTATGAGGATATCCAGGTGATGATCCAGATGGGGATGGAGGAGGACGATGCCTCCCTGATCCCGGAGATCGAGCAGATGCTGGACGAATTTTCCCAGACACTGGAAAATATGCGCATGAAGCTCCTGCTCTCCGGGGAGTACGACGCCTACGACGCCATCCTGCGGCTGAATGCAGGGGCCGGCGGAACAGAGTCCTGCGACTGGTGCAGCATGCTTTACCGCATGTACTGCCGGTGGGCGGAGAAGCACGGCTTTAAGGTGGAGGTGCTGGATTTCCTGGACGGTGAGGAGGCGGGCATCAAGTCTGTGACCATCCAGGTGAGCGGGGAGAATGCCTACGGATATCTGCGCTCCGAGCACGGGGTGCACCGCCTGGTACGTATTTCTCCCTTCAATGCGGCCGGGAAGCGGCAGACCTCCTTTGTGTCCTGCGACGTGATGCCGGACATCAAGGAGGACATTGACATAGAGATCAATCCGGACGATATCCGGGTGGATACCTACCGGTCCAGCGGCGCAGGCGGCCAGCACATCAACAAGACCTCATCGGCTATCCGCATCACCCATTATCCCACAGGAATTGTGGTGACCTGCCAGAACGAGCGGTCCCAGTTCCAGAACAAGGATAAGGCCATGCAGATGCTGAAGGCCAAGCTCTATATGTTAAAGCAGGAGGAGCAGGCCGCCAAGGCGGCGGGCATCCGCGGGGACGTGAAGGACAACGGCTGGGGAAGCCAGATCCGCTCCTATGTGCTCCAGCCCTACACCATGGTGAAGGATCTGCGCACCGGACAGGAGAGCGGCAATGTGGACGCAGTGCTGGACGGAGCTCTGGATGACTTTATCAGCGCATACCTGCGCTGGATGAGCCTGGGCTGCCCGGACAGGCATGCCAGGTCGGAGGAGTAAGGAAAGAGAACGCTCCAGCTGATTGATGGAAAAGAGGCATTTGCAGAGGCGGATGTCTCTTTTTAAATGCAAGAAATCAGTTGCTTTTTGGGCAGAAGTATGTTAATATCTTTCCTGTGACTACAGATGTATTTCTGATACGGACACCTGCGGGGCAGAGAGGAAATAGGCGCGATGGAAGATAAGAGTAAATATTTTGTGGTGAAGCAGAAGGCAGTCCCGGAAGTGCTTCTCAAGGTGGTGGAGGCCAAGAAGATGCTGGAGACAGAGCGGGCTCTCACGGTTCAGGAGGCCGCGGACAAGGTGGGGATCAGCCGCAGCTCATTTTACAAGTATAAGGATGATATCTTCCCCTTCTATGACAACACAAAGGGAAAGACAGTGACTCTTGTGGTGCAGATGGACGATGTGCAGGGACTGCTCAGTGATCTTCTTCATGTGGTGGCGGATTATAAAGCCAACATATTAACCATTCATCAGAGTATACCGGTCAATGGCGTGGCCACATTGACTCTGAGCGTGGAGGTGCGGGAGAACACGGGAAATATGTCCAGCATGATCGAGGATCTGGAGGAAGTAGATGGGGTACATTATGTAAAGATCCTTTCCAGGGAGTAGGCGTGATGCGGGGAAGGATTGTAAATAGACAAGAGACGGAGAGCGGAAAAATGATCAAGGCAGCAATTATGGGATATGGGACCATAGGCTCCGGAGTGGCGGAGATTCTGGAAGAGAATAGGGATGTGATAAGGGAAAAGGCAGGACAGGAGATCCGTCTGAAGTATGTTCTGGATCTGCGGGACTTTCCGGACAGCCCAGTGGCAGACAAGATCATCCACGATTTTAAGCAGATCGAGGAGGATGAGGAGATCCGGATTGTGGTGGAGGCCATGGGAGGGTTAAACCCGGCATATCCCTTTGTAAAGGCCTGCCTGCTGGCGGGCAAGCATGTTGCCACCTCCAACAAGGCATTGGTGGCCGCCCATGGAACCGAGCTTCTGGAGATTGCCCGGCAGAAGCGGGTGAATTTCTTTTTTGAAGCCAGCGTGGGCGGAGGGATTCCCATTATTCGTCCTCTGTACCGCTGCTTGGAGGGAGAGCGGATTGAGGAGATTACAGGCATTCTGAACGGGACGACCAACTTCATCCTCACAAAGATGGATGAGGAGGGAGAGACGTTTGAGGCAGCCCTCAAGGAGGCGCAGAGCCGCGGATATGCGGAGCGCAATCCGGAGGCAGATGTGGAGGGCTATGACACCTGCCGCAAGATCGCGATTCTCACTGCCATGGCGGCGGGAAGAGAGGTTCATTTTGAGGATATTTACACAGAAGGGATCACCAGGATTACGGATACAGATTTTAAATACGCGAAGCAGATGGGCACTTCCATCAAGCTGTTTGGCACAAGCCGGATCCATGATGGCAGGGCCAGCGCCTTTGTGGCTCCGATGATGATCGACAAGGCAAATCCCCTGTATTCTGTAAACGATGTGTTCAATGGCATTCTGGTGAAGGGAAATATGCTGGGGCCTGCCATGTTTTACGGAAGCGGGGCGGGAAAGCTGCCCACGGCGAGCGCGGTAATAGCGGATATGATTGAGGCGTCGCAGAATCTGGATTCCCATGTGCCCATGGGATGGTCGGAAAAGCCGCTGTGTGTGGAGCCGATTGAGACTGCATCGTTCCGGTATTTTGTCCGTATTGCCGGTTCCTGGACGGATAGAGAGGCGGATGTGAACACATACTTTGGAGGCGTGGATGTGCATGTGCTGGAGGGCTTGGATGAATTTGCCATTCTTACAGGCAGGATGCAGGAAGGAGCATTCCGCAGGGCAGCGGCAGCATTTGACACAGCAGAGCAGGCGGAGGGACGGCCGGGCATCCGGCAGATGATCCGGGCAGAGATGTAAGAGAGCTGACAGAAAAGGAGAGCAGAGCCCCTGTAGCGGGGCATCGGCTCTCCTTATTTGTCAGCGGCAGGGAACTGCAGCTTTTGTCTTATGAAAACTGCAGGGAGGCAGAGGGAAGGGACTCCGGTATGGTCATCTGCATCTGCAGCTGTTCCCGCATCTGCTCCTGAAGCTCGTACAGATAGGAATTAATCTGGGGACCAAGCACGGGATCCTTCAGCGCATCGTAATAGGATATAAGCGCGTAGAAGAAAAACAGTGTCAGCCCGATCGCCAGAATGCTCAGAATAATTCCAGCAATGGCCCGCCCCATCATGCCCCGGCCCTGCCGGTCAGGTGCACGCCGGGAGAGAACGGCGAGAAGCAGGCCGCCGGCTCCGCAGAACAGGCCTGGGGGAAAATATCCCAGGATGGCCAGAACAATTCCGTTCAGTCCATAGATCGCTCCCCGGGGATAAATGCTGGCATTCATCAGTGAGACGGGGAGATAGAAGAAGCTGAAAAACAGCCCCACAGCACCGCACACAAGGGAGCAGGTGGCCAGCTGGCTGGCTGAGGTGGAAGATTTCTTGTTTTTGTAAATCGAATTCATAGCTTTACGTTAAGTGCCTTTCATCAGTGAAATTAATCGACTCTATCGGCTTATTTTATCACGAAAATAGCGGACTGTCCAGACAAAGAAAGAAGGCTTGCATAAGGCCGAGGGATGCTCTATAATGGAGAGACAGCAATTCAGGGCGGAGGGAAGACATGGATATAATCAGGAAGCTTGCAGAGGAATTACAGATTGGACCGTCCCAGGCGGAGGCTGCGGTAAAGCTTATTGATGAGGGGAACACCATTCCCTTCATTGCGCGCTATCGAAAGGAGGCTACTGGCTCCTTGAACGATGAGGTCCTCAGAGATTTGGACGAGCGCCTTAAATATCTGCGGAATCTGGAGGAGCGCAAAGGGCAGGTGATGGCGGCTATCGCTGAGCAGGAGAAGCTGACACCGGAGCTGGAGCGTCAGATACAGGAGGCGCAGACATTGGTAGCGGTGGAGGATCTATACCGCCCCTACAAGCCGAAACGCCGCACCAGGGCTATGATTGCCAAGGAAAAGGGGCTGGAGCCGCTGGCTGACTTTATCAGTCTTCAGATGACAGAGACGCCCTTGGAGCAGTCTGCCGCCGCCTATATTTCAGAGGAGAAGGGGGTAGGCACGGCAGAGGAGGCCATCGCGGGCGCCATGGACATTCTGGCGGAGCGCATCTCGGACAATGCGCAGTACCGGACCTACATTCGAAATCTCACGATCAATCAGGGACTGCTGACAAGCCAGGCGCGGGACGAGAAGGAAAAATCGGTCTATGAGATGTATTACCAGTATGAGGAGCCGGTAAAGAAGGCTGCCGGCCACCGAATCTTGGCCATCAACCGAGGAGAGAAGGAGAAGCTTCTTACAGTAAAGATAGAGGCTCCGCAGGAACAGATTCTGCGATATCTGGAAAAGCAGGTCATCCTGCGGGAGAATATTTATACAGGGCCGGTTCTTCGGGCGGCAGTGAAGGACAGCTATGAGAGGCTCATAGGCCCATCGATTGAGCGGGAGATCCGCAGTGAGCTCACGGAGAAGGCAGAGGAGGGCGCCATCAAGGTTTTTGGCAAAAATCTTGAGCAGCTCTTGATGCAGCCCCCCATCACCGGACGCGTGGTTCTGGGCTGGGATCCGGCGTTCCGGACCGGGTGCAAGCTGGCTGTCGTGGACAGCACGGGAAAGGTTCTGGATACCATAGTAATCTATCCCACAGCGCCTCAGAACCGAGTGGCAGAGTCCAAGCGGATTCTCAAGGAAATGATCAAAAAATATGGCATCACGCTTATATCTGTGGGGAATGGAACGGCTTCCCGGGAGTCGGAGAAAATCATCGTGGAGCTTTTGGGGGAGATCCGTGAGCCGGTACAGTATGTGATTGTAAATGAGGCCGGCGCGTCGGTCTATTCCGCCAGCAAGCTGGCCACAGAGGAGTTTCCGCAGTTTGATGTAGGGCAGAGAAGTGCGGTGTCCATCGCCAGGCGTCTCCAGGATCCGCTGGCGGAGCTGGTAAAGATTGATCCAAAGTCGATCGGCGTAGGGCAGTATCAGCATGATATGAATCAGAAGCGCCTCGGCGAGGCCCTGGGCGGCGTGGTGGAGGACTGTGTCAACCGGGTCGGGGTGGATCTCAATACCGCGTCCCCGGCTCTCTTGGAGTATGTGTCGGGCATTACGAAAACCCTGGCCAAAAATATTGTTGCCTATCGGGAGGAGAATGGAGCCTTTGCGAACCGCAGACAGCTGCTGAAGGTGGCAAAGCTGGGGCCAAAGGCATTTGAGCAGTGTGCTGGGTTTATGCGCATTTCCGGCGGAGATGAGCCCTTAGACGGCACCAGCGTGCACCCGGAGAGCTACGAGGCGGCGGGGAAGCTTCTGGAAAAGCTGGGATATACCCGGGAGGAGCTGGCAAAGGGCGGACTTGCCGGCATCAGCAGAAGGATACGGGATTACGGGAAGATGGCCCGCGAGATCGGGGTCGGAGAGATCACGCTGCGGGATATTGCCGCTGAGCTTGAGAAGCCGGCCAGAGATCCAAGAGATGAGATGCCAAGGCCCATTCTGCGCAGCGACATCCTGGAGATGAAGGATTTAAAGCCGGGAATGGTGCTGAAGGGAACGGTGCGCAATGTAATTGACTTTGGAGCCTTTGTGGATATTGGTGTCCATCAGGACGGCCTGGTCCACATTTCTCAGATGACGGACCGCTATATCAAGCATCCCCTGGAGGCAGTGCACGTGGGAGATGTTGTGGATGTCAGGGTGCTGGCGGTGGATTTGGAGAAAAAGAGGATTTCTCTGACGATGAAAGGAATAAAGGATGGTAATTGAGACGTGGAAGCCCCAGGAGACATTTGAGCTGGGCCGGAGGATGGGTGAAAGGGCCCAGGCAGGCCAGATAATCTGTCTCGAGGGAGATCTGGGCGTAGGAAAGACGGTATTTACGCAGGGATTTGCAGAGGGGCTTGGAATTAGAGAGCCGGTGAACAGTCCTACCTTTACAATTCTTCAGCAGTATGAGGAGGGAAGGCTGCCTCTGTATCACTTTGATGTGTACCGCATCGGAGATGTGGAGGAGATGGAGGAGATCGGATACGAGGACTGCTTCTATGGGGAAGGCGTGTGTCTGATTGAGTGGCCCAGCAGAATCCTGGAAATACTGCCGGACCGTACCACATGGGTGGAAATCGCAAAGGATTTGGAGAAGGGCTTTGACTACAGACGAATCCGGGTGGAGGAGAGAGCATGAAGGTTTTAGGAATTGAGAGTTCATCCCTGACAGCCAGCGTGGCATTGGTGACGGATGATGTCCTTACAGGTGAATATACGATTAATTTTAAGAAAACCCATTCCCAGACGCTTCTCCCCATGCTGGCTGAGCTGGGAAGGCTGCTGGAGCTGGATCTGTCCTCCATCGATGCGATTGCTGCGGCCGGCGGTCCCGGCTCCTTTACCGGACTGCGCATCGGAGCGGCAACTGCCAAGGGACTGGGACTCGCCTTGAAAAAGCCCCTGATCCATGTGCCCACAGTGGATGCCCTGGCCTATAACCTCTGGGGGGCATCGGGGCTTGTGTGCCCCATTATGGACGCCAGGCGCAGCCAGGTGTATACAGGCCTTTACCGCTTGGAAAACGGATTTGAGGTTCTGATGGATCAGACACCTATGGATATGGGAGATCTGGCGGAGGCACTGAATGCCAGAGGGGAAAGGGTGATTTTCCTCGGCGATGGGTGTCCGGCGTACAGGGAGACAATCCAGAATCGGATGCAGGTGCCCTGGGTATTTGCGCCGGCGCCGGTGAACCGGCAGAGGGCGTCCTCTGTGGCATATCTGGGAATCCTTGCACTCAAGGGAGAATACGGCCGAGCGAGGATAGGGAGTGCGGCGGATTTTGTGCCGGATTATCTGCGCAAATCTCAGGCAGAGCGGCAGAGAGAGGCCCTGCTGTCGCCGGAGGGAGCAGCGGGAAAGCTGCCGGGCGACTACTAAGGGGCCAGCGGTTCCGGGAAAAATATTGAGAGGAGGAAATGGCTGTGGAAGGGGAGCAAAGGGTGCGCCTCATGATGGAAGCTGATATAAATCAGATCTGTGAGCTGGAAAAAAAATGTTTTTCCGAGCCCTGGTCATTTAATTTGATCCGTTCCGGAGTCGGCAGTCCGGTGGATACCTACTTTGTCTATGAGGCGCGGGGAGAAATCCTGGGGTACAGTGTGATGCGGATTCTGGCGGACGAGGGAGAAATTCAGCGCATTGCTGTACTGCCGGCTTATCGCAGGCAGGGGATTGCCCGGAAATTGATGGATGCCATGATGATATCTGCCAGGCGGAAGGGCGCGCGTGCGATGGCTCTGGAGGTGCGGGAGAGCAATCTGGGAGCCAGAAGGCTTTATATTTCCTATGGTTTCAAGCAGGAGGCTGTCCGCAGGGGATACTACCATAACCCTGCAGAGGATGCTGTCATCATGTGGAATCGGAGAATATGAAAGAATTACCACTTAAAATATGAATAATTTGTGTTTATAATGGAGAGGAATCAGCCGTTCCTCTCTTTTTTGCTGGGGGAAGGGCAAAGGGACACAATGTGAGAGAAAGGCGAGGATATACATGAAAAAGTACAATAAGAATGGCCAGCTTGAGACGGTGATCTGCAATAACTGCGGGAAAAAGCTTGTAGTGGATAAAGGGATTATACGGGAGGGAGCCATAGCGGTGGACCATATCTGGGATTATTTTTCTGAAAAGGATGGCCAGATCCATCACTTCGTTCTGTGCGAGGATTGCTATGACACAATCGCTTCCGGATTTAAGATCCCTGTGGATGTGGAGGAGCAGACGGAGCTCTTATAGTGGAGCATAGGAGAGGATTTTGCATAATTTTATAAGAGAAAGCAGGAAAGCGCCGCAAAACCAGGAGGGGATTTTGCGGCGCCTCTTGCTTATTCAGTGAAAGATATGATATACTGTTGCGCGAAGCGCATCCTGATGTGAGGATGCAGAGCCTAAGGGAAAGGAGCGGAAAATTTACCATGCTGGATATATGTCTGTTGGGAACGGGAGGCATGATGCCGCTGCCTTATCGGTGGCTCACCTCCATGATGGCAAGGTGCAAGGGCAGCAGTCTCCTGATCGACTGCGGGGAAGGCACGCAGATTGCATTGAAGGAAAAGGGATGGAGCCCTAAGCCTATCGATGTGATCTGCTTTACCCATTATCACGCGGACCACATAAGCGGCCTTCCAGGCCTGCTCTTGACGATGGGGAATGCGGAGCGCACAGAGCCCCTGACGCTTATCGGCCCCAAGGGCCTCGCCCGGGTGGTGGGGGCACTCTGCACCATAGCACCGGAGCTTCCCTTTAAGCTGCAGCTTGTGGAGCTGGGAGAGAACCAGGAATGCATCGAGATGGATCCCTATGTGATCCGCGCATTCCGCGTGAACCACAATGTGATCTGCTATGGATATTCTGTGGAGATTCCCAGGGGCGGCCGCTTTGATGTGGAGCGTGCGAGAAAACAGGAAATTCCGCAGAAATTCTGGAGCCGGCTGCAGAAGGGGGAGACCATTGATTTTGAGGGAAGAGCCTTGACTCCAGATATGGTTTTGGGACCCTCCAGAAGAGGACTTAAGGTAACCTACTGTACAGATACCCGGCCGGTGCCTGTGATTGCGGAGTATGCTAAGGGCTCGGATCTATTTATATGCGAGGGCATGTACGGTGAGAAGGACAAGGCGGCAAAGGCCAGAGAGTATAAGCATATGACCTTTTATGAGGCGGCAGCCCTGGCAAAGGAAGCACAGCCAGGCCAGATGTGGCTGACGCATTACAGCCCTTCCCTGACACGCCCGGAGGACTATATGGATGAGGTGCGGAAGATATTTCCAAGATCCAAGGCAGCCAGGGATGGGTGGACCATGGAGCTGGAGTTTGATGAAGACTAGCGGAAGGGGATAAGAGGATGATGGGCGGCAGGACGGAGGATGTTTTGATACTTGCGATTGAGAGCTCCTGTGATGAGACGGCAGCAGCTGTTGTAAAAAATGGAAGAACGGTGTGCTCCAATGTGATCAGCTCTCAGATTGAAACGCATACGGTCTATGGCGGGGTAGTGCCGGAGATCGCGTCGAGGGAACATATAAAGGCAGTTAACTATGTGATCGAACGGGCTTTGGCAGAGGCGGGGGAAAGGCTTGAGGACATGACAGCGATAGCGGTCACTTACGGCCCAGGCTTAGTTGGCGCCCTTTTGGTGGGAGTGGCAGAGGCAAAGGCAATCGCATATGCGGCGGGAAAGCCTCTTGTGGGAGTTCATCATATCGAAGGGCATGTGGCAGCCAATTTTATTGAAAATCCGGATTTGGAGCCCCCATTTGTATGCCTGATTGTGTCCGGCGGCCATACGCATCTTGTGATTGTGCGGGACTATGGAGAATTTGAGATTATAGGCAGAACCAGAGATGATGCAGCCGGGGAGGCATTTGATAAGGTGGCCCGCGCAATTGGCCTGGGATATCCGGGAGGTCCGAAGATAGACCGGGCGGCCAGGGAGGGAAATCCAGAGGCGATTGTATTTCCGCGGGGAAGGGTGGAGGGGTCCCCCTACGATTTCTCCTTCAGCGGCCTCAAATCAGCGGTGCTTAATTACCTGAATCATGCGCAGATGACAGGGGAGACGATTTGCACAGCGGATGTGGCGGCCTCGTTCCAGAAGTCGGTGGTGGATTCTCTGGTGAGCCGGGCCGTCGCTGCTGCTCAGGAATATGGTTTTGACAAGCTGGCAATCGCCGGCGGGGTGGCGGCCAACACAGCTCTGCGGGCGGCCATGGAAAAAGCCTGCAAAAAGAGCGGAATTCGGTTCTACTATCCGTCTCCGATCTTTTGCACGGACAATGCGGCTATGATTGGCTCTGCGGCTTATTATGAGTATATGAAGGGAAATCTTGCGGGATGGGATCTCAATGCGGTTCCTAACTTAAAGCTCGGTGAGAGGGGGTGATGGCGGTATGAAGGAGTATTGCGCGGCGGTTGTCCTGGCAGCAGGGCAGGGAAAGCGGATGGGGACAAAAACAGCCAAGCAGTTTTTGCAGCTGGGCGGCCTGCCGGTGGCAGCGCACTGCCTGATGGCCTTTCAGCGGTCGAAGCGGATTGACGAAATTATTTTGGCTGTACCGGAGGAGCAGACTGCCTTCGCACAGAAGGAAATTGTCGGGAAATATGGATTGGACAAGGTAACTGCCGTGATCTCCGGAGGAAAGGAGCGCTATGAGAGCGTGTGGAATGCTCTGCGGCTTTTGGAGGAGAGAGGGCAGGACGGATATGTGTTTATTCACGATGGGGCCCGCCCCTTTATCGCTCAGGATGTGATTGAACACGCATTTCTCGCAGCAAAGGAGGCGGGGGCCTGCGTGGTGGGAATGCCTGTGAAGGATACGATAAAGGTGGTGGATGCCAGCCGATGCATCACGGACAGCCCTGACCGCTCCTTCCTGTGGCAGGCGCAGACGCCTCAGGTTTTTCGCCTGCAGCTGATTCTGGAGGCCTTTCACAAGCAGATGGAGGAGGACTGCAGCCGCATAACCGATGACGCGATGGTGGTTCAGAGGCAGATGGGGGTGCGTGCCCGTATGGTGGAAGGCGGTTATGAAAATATAAAGATTACAACACCAGAGGATCTGGCGGCAGCGGAGGCGTTTTTGAAAAGAACGCCTTTCTGAGAGAATGACGTGTGCGCAAAAGCGAAGGCGGTCATAAAAGTTAAAAAAAATGAAAAAAGTGGTTGACATCTGACAGAACTGATGGTAGACTATCAAAGCTGTCTCTGATGAGGTCTGAAGCCTGAGAGAGCACAGCAAAAAAATTTGAAAAAGTAAAAAAAGACCTTGACAAAAAAGTGTTCTTTCTGTAAAATAGAAAAGCACCTTTGGAGAGGTATCGAAGTGGTCATAACGAGGCGGTCTTGAAAACCGTTTGTCCGCAAGGGCGCGTGGGTTCGAATCCCACCCTCTCCGCTGCAGACAAAAGCATCAGCTGCCTGCCATGTTTAAACAATATAGAGATTTGTGATTCAACCAAGCAGAAGTACCCAAGTGGTTGAAGGGGCTCCCCTGGAAAGGGAGTAGGTCGTTGATAGCGGCGCGAGGGTTCAAATCCCTCCTTCTGCGCTGGAGAGCTGAGCTCTCCGCACAGTCCTTTGAAAACAGAACATTAAACAGTATGCGAAACCCTGAAGATTCCTTTAAAAAAGCAGTCTGGTTTTG
>CALWMT010000034.1 GCA_944382045.1 uncultured Enterocloster sp.
GTAGTCATCATCCGCTGACAGAGTGACGCGGATCCGCGGCTTATCGCCGTCCTCCCATTCCCCGCTGGGCTCATTGCGGATCTCCACGTCCTCCACATAGTACCCGTCGTCATCCACGTCTACATCCACATCTCCGCCTTCCTCTCCAGCCACGATATTGGATGTGATGTCCAGATAGATCTCCCGTATGCTCTCATCTGCCATGGCTGGAAATGACATCGCCAGGCAGGCCGCCCCAATAGCCGCCGCTGCCGACAGCCGCTTTCTTTTCATCCTCATATGCTCTACCTCCTCTGCTCTATCCTTATGATAGCACAAAAGCAGAGGAAAATTAACTTACGAATTCCTTTCAAGCTGTGAAGATTCTGTGAACGGGGGCGGGTGAGGGATGATAGATAAAACATATTATGTCCTACAAGAAAATACATAATATAAATTAATTCGGAGAACTCATTTAAATGTTTGACAATTAGGAAGTTAATTTCTAGAGCAATAGCTGAGGTTTTTATGAAAACTCACAAAAAAATGGGATAACTAATTGCAAACCCATCTATCGTATGATACAATTAATTAACATTTAGTTCAGAAGGGAGAGCTGTGTGTGACATAATACTCATTATGTTGTATTTTACGCTTCCTACCCTCACATTGCTGCTCCTCCCGTCCGGGTCACCACCAGTCCAAGCTCCAGCTGCTTCAGATATGCCTCCATGCTGGTAATCATTGTATATCTCCGCGTCGTTTCTACGCTGCTGTGTCCCAGATAATCCGCCAGGCGCACCAAATCCCGTTCCTTTTCATAATAGCATTTTGCAAAAAGATGGCGGAGATTATGGGGAAATACCTTTCCGGCATCCACCCCAGCCTCCGCACAAAGCCTCTTCATCTCCCTCCACACGTTCCGCCGGTCCATGGGGTGCCCCTTGATTGTCACAAAGATGCTCCCCTTCTCTATCCCTCTGTCACGGCAGTATTTCTCCAGAAGCAGAATAAGGGAGCGGGGAAGAACGATCACACGCGCCTTTCCCTTGCACTGCACGGAAACAGTGCCTCTCCTCAGCGCCTCCACTGTTATAAAGGGCAGCTCGCTGATTCGTATTCCCGTAGCACCTATGGTCTGGAGAATATGGCACAGGCGCTCATTTCCCGAGCGCCCCGCCGCCTCCACAAGACGCCTGTACTCCTCACAGCTCAGCTCTCTGTCCGCCTCACGGAAAATCTGCTTCTGCATTCGAAACGTGCGGACACAACAGTCCGCACGTCCCGCAAATTTTAAATAGCTGTTCAGCGCAACGAGCATAGAATTGGCGCTGGCCGGCTTATAATTTTTCAGCAGGTACTCCTTATACTCCAGAACCCTCTCCCTGACAAGCTCCTTGGCTGGTTTCCCTGCCCCTATATAGGAAAAAAACTTATTTACATCCCGCACATACTTTGCAATCGTGCTTTTGCTCTTCTCCTCTGTTTCCAGGTACTGGGCGAATGCCGCCACTGTTCTGCATCCAGATGATTCCATAATATGCCGCCTCCTTTATTATAGTATTAACAGAAAAAAGAAATATATGATTCAGAAAGCGGTATAGGAAGCCCATCTCTCAGTCGCTTACCAGCAGATAGGGGGTCACCTGGTATACATAGTAATTCAGCCAGTTGGTGTAAAGCGTGTTGGAGGTATTCCTCCAGGTAAGCACAGGCACAGAGAACGGATCATTGTGCTCGTAGTAATTGCAGGGCACTGCGGGGTTTAAGCCCTTTTCCAGATCCCTGTGATACTCGTTGTTTAAGGTCATGCGGTCGTACTCCGGATGGCCCTGGACGAAGATCTGGCGGCCATCCTGACTCATGACGAGAAAGACGCCGGCCTCCTCGGATTCCGCCAGAATCTGCAGCTCGGGGTGCTTTTCAATATCCTTCCGGAGCACCTGGGTATACCGGGAATGGGGGGCCAAAAAGTAGTCGTTTAAGCTTCGCACCAGGGGCACCTTCCGGTCCAGCACCTTGTGATTGTAGATGCCGGAGAGCTTGTGCTTCATCTGGTATTTTGGTATCCCATAGTGGTAATAAAGGGCAGCCTGGGCGCCCCAGCAGATGTGGATGGTGGAGGTCACGTGGGTCTTGGTCCACTCCATGATCCGGCACAGCTCCTCCCAGTAATTGACCTCCTCATACGCAAGATTTTCCACCGGTGCCCCGGTGATAATCATGCCGTCAAAGCGGCGGCGCCGGACCTCATCGAAGGTTATGTAAAATTTGTTGAGATGGCTGGCAGAGGTGTTCTTCGACACATGGGTGGACAGCATGAGAAAGGTGCAGTCCACCTGGAGGGGGGTGTTTGAGAGAGCCCGCAGAAGCTGGGTCTCCGTGTCCTCCTTGATGGGCATAAGGTTCAAAATCAGGATCTCCAGAGGCCGGATATCCTGGCTCATGGCCCGATCCTCATCCATGATAAATATATTTTCTGATTCAAGCACCGCTCTGGCGGGAAGCTCCTTCTGTACTTTAATAGGCATTGTTTTTTCTCCCTTCTATTGCTGTGAAATGCTGCGAATAAAGCTCTAAATCCGCACAGCCTCCCCCCGGGCCAGGCGGCGCAAGGCGTGCAGACTGGGCGCAGAAATTATCGCGCCAAAGCGGCTGCACACCTCCTCAAAGCCGCCCGGCCCTGGGGAGCGCTGTGCTACAGCATTCGAAGGAAGTCCTCCTCGGACAGGACAGGTATGTTCAGCTCCCTGGCCTTCTTGTTCTTGGAGGAATTGGATGTGGTATCGTTATTGATAAGATAGCTGGTCCTTGAGGTCACAGATCCCGTGACCTTGCCACCCGCTGCCTCGATGCGCTCCGCAAGCTCCTTGCGGTTGGAAAAATGGGTGAGGGATCCGGTAATCACAAAGATCTTCCCCGCCAGAGGCTGCTCTCCGGCCTCCGCCTGCTCCTTTTCAATCACAAGACAGCCCAGCAGCCGGTCCAGCATCTGATTATTCTTCTCCGAGGCAAAGTAATCCATCCAGGCCTGAGCCAGGACGCTGCCGATGCCGTCCACCGCGGTCAGCTCCTCCAGATCCGCCCGGCGCATTTTCTCCAAATCGTAAGCGAAGTGACGGCAGAGAGCCTTGGCGTTTGCCAGGCCGATGCCCGCGATCCCCAGGCCGTAAATCAGCCGGGGAAGGGTGGTATGGGAGGCTGCCTGGGCGGAGGCGGTGAGGTTTTCATAGGATTTCTCCCCGAAGCCCTCCATAGACACAATGGCCTCCCGGTGGGCGTCCAGATGGAAGATATCTGCGTACTCGTGGATAAAGCCGGCACTTATGAATTTCTCCAGGGTGGCCTCGGAGAGGCCGTCGATGTTTAAGGCGTCCCGGCTCACAAACAGGGTGAAGCTCTTGATCTTTTTTGCCTGGCAGTCGGGGTTTGTACAGTAAAGGCTTTTCACCTCCCCGATGCTCCTTATCTGGGTCGGGCCCTGGCAGACCGGACATTTCTCCGGGATGTCCCTGACCCCGCTGCGGGTCAGATTGTCCGCGATCTGAGGGATAATCATGTTGGCCTTGTAGACCGTGATCCGATCCCCGGCACCCAGCTCCAGAGCCTCCATGATGCTGATGTTGTGGACGCTGGCGCGGCTCACCGTGGTGCCCTCCAGCTCCACGGGCTCAAAGACAGCCACCGGGTTGATAAGCCCGGTGCGGGAGGCGCTCCACTCAATGTAGGACAGGGTGGTTTCCCGCACCTCATCCTGCCACTTGAACGCGATGGCATTGCGGGGGAACTTGGCGGTCCGGCCCAGGGATTCCCCGTAGGCAATGTCGTCGTAGAGAAGGACCAGGCCGTCGGAGGGAATATCATTTTCCGGCACCTGCTCCTCAAACTGCTTCACCGCCTGGCGGATAGTCCCGGCCTCCACCTCCACATAGGGGACCACCTCAAAGCCCTGGGCTTTCAGCCATTCGAACTGCTCCCTGCGGGAGTTTTTAAAGTCCACCCCGTCGGCCCGCACCAGGGCAAAGGCCTCAAAGCGCACGCTGCGCTCCGCTGTGATCTGGCTGTTCAGCTGGCGCACAGAGCCGCTGCACAGGTTCCGGGGATTCTTGTACCTGGCGTCCACATCCTCGATCTCCTCATTGATGCGGGCAAAGTCCGAATAGCGGATGATGGCCTCCCCCCGGAGGGTGAGCTGCCCCGTATAGGCGATTTTCAGGGGGATGTTCACAAAGGTCCGGGCGTTGGGGGTGATGACCTCGCCGATCTCCCCATTTCCCCGTGTGACTGCCTTTGCAAGCTCTCCTCCCTCATAGGTCAGGACGATGGTGAGACCGTCCATCTTCCAGGAGAGAAGGCCCTTCTGCTCCCCCAGCCAGTCCGCCAGCTCCTCCACGCTCTTTGTCTTGTCTAAGGAGAGCATGGGGGACTCGTGGGTCTCCTTGGGGAGCTCCTCAAGGACCTGGTATCCCACCTCCTGGGTGGGACTGCCCGCCATGATGACGCCGGTCTCCCTCTCCAGGCCGGCCAGCTCGTCGTAGAGCCGGTCATATTCAAAATTGCTCATGATCTCCCGATCCTCCTGATAGTAGGCCTTGGCGGCCTGCTTTAAGAGGGGGATGATCTCCTTCATTCTCTGAATCTTAGTTTCCATTCGGCTGCTTCCTCTCTGTATGGTTCCTTCGGTCCGGCTTCGCTGGCTGGCCGAAGGCAGTCCGCTCCTTCATGGACAGGCTGCTGGAGCCCTCAAGAAGCCGCATAAGCTCCCGATATTCCTCTCCCTCCACTAGGCGGAAGCTTCCCTCCGCCAGGTCTCCCAGGAGAATATTCATAATCCGAACCCGCACCAGGCGGCGCACTCTGCAGCCGCAGGCCTCGCACATGCGCCGGATCTGCCGGTTTAAGCCCTGGGTGAGTATAATGGAAAATTCCCGCTCCCCCAGGCGCCGCACGCGGCAGGGCCTTGTGGTCTCCCCAAGCTCCTCCAGGTAAATCCCGCCCGCCATGCGGTCCAGCATCTGGCGGGTCACCCGCCGGTCAATGGTCACATGGTACTCCTTCTCGTGGGCATTGCCTGCCCGCATGATCCGATTCACCAGGCTCCCCTGATTGGTCATAAGGAGAAGGCCCTGGGATTCCTTGTCCAGGCGGCCCACAGGGTAAATCCGCTCCGGATAGTTTAAAAATTCTACGATATTCTCCGCCCGGTCCTTGTCTGACGTGGTGCAGACAATTCCCCTTGGCTTGTTGACCGCCAAGAGCACGGGCTTGGGCTTCTCCCCAGGCGCCACGGTGCGGCCATCCACCTCCACCCTCTGGCCAGGGAAAACCGGCTGGCCCACCACAGCCAGCCGGCCGTCTATGTACACTCTTCCTGCCTCTATCAGGCGGTCCGCCTCCCGGCGGGAGCAGATGCCCATACGTCCAAGCCATTTATTCAGGCGCTCTCCATCGGGAGAGGCGCCCTTTCTTTCGATTGATTCTCTCATAGCTGCGCGGTTTTTCATCCTTCTATAATCGTAATCCATGAAGCCTCCTGGCCGAATATTGTAACAACATAATAGCACATCTTGCCAAGAAAGTCCATTTCAATAAAAGACCCCCGCCAGCCTTCCGCCCCAATACAAGATCCCCAGCACCCAGCTGGCAAACACCCCGTACAGGATCACCGGCCCGGCAATCGTAAAAATCTTGCAGCCCACGCCGAACACATCGCCCTCTGCCTGGTACTCAATCGCCGGCGCTGCCACCGAATTTGCAAAGCCCGTGATAGGCACCAGGGCGCCGGCGCCGCCGAATTTTACCAGCCGGGGATAGATATTGCAGCCGGTGAGAATGGCCGAGAGAAGGACCAGCCCCACGGAGGTCCAGGCCGACGCTGTCTCCTTATCCATTTTGAGGGGGCCCAGCATCCACTCTGTCATGAGCTGGCCCAGCAGGCAGATCAGGCCGCCCACGAAAAATGCCCTGGCCATGGACGCGCCCAGGCTGTGGACCGGCGTAACCTCCTTCACATATTTTTCATACTGCTTCTTGTCGATCTCCATATACAATATCTCTCCTTCCCATACCGGCCGCGTGCCAGGGTCCTGCACTGTCTAAGCGGCCATTCCGCGCCAAAAGTAAAGAAGTGAGCCCACCAGCTTTCCCGCTGCGATGGACAGAATCACATAGGGAAGCCCTGCCGCCAGGCGGATCCTGCGCGTCAGGGTGGGCAGCGCCTTTAGAGTCTCCGCCAGAGACATGGCAAGGCAGCCCACAAACACGCCCGTGCACAGTCCCCCGACTCCCAGAAAAATATACCCCCCTATCTCTCCCATGGGCACCCGCAGCTGAAATAAATCCATGAGATTTCCCAGGATCCCTCCCAGCACAATCACCGTCTCATAGAGGAGAATATGCTCCCTTGTGCCTGTTTTTCCGATCAGCCGCACAAATACGCCGATGATCGCCAAAAATGCATATACACCGGCCGCAATTGTCCCTCCCGCCGCAAGCCCGATCACCCCCAGCAGAAGCTGTCGAAGCAATGTCAATTTTTCGTCTCCTCTCTGTCCGCATTGGCGATCAGCGTCTTGGAAATATCGTCCTCGTAGAGGCGCATTTCCACCTCCAGAGGCGTGGGATCCGTGTTGAGCTTTTTGAATGCAATATGATTGAAAAAGACGATAATTCCCAGCGCCAGACCCACACAATAGCTGACCTCCAGGATGGAAAATCCATCGGACTCCCTTCCCATAACAAGAAGATGTACCTCCTTAAAGACATCCGACGCGCTGACGTCATTATTAAACGTCATGATGGCAAAGGCTGCCCCAAAAAAGCAGATTCCGCAAACAAACAGAGTCTTTGCCCACTGCCAGAGGGGCCTGGGCGGAGCAGGCGGCGCATAGGCAATCACAACGTCCTCCGCCCCCAAAAGCTCCAGCTCCAGGGAGGGCTCCTGCTCCTTCAAAATGGCCGCCGCGTCCACTGCACTCATCACATACCGGTGCTTCTGCGGCCTTTGAATGTGCATCAGCTTAACCGCGCGGCATCGATTCTGTGCCTCCCTGTCCTGGCAGTAAACCTGGGCCGCATCGCCCAGATACACGTCCTGGGAGGCTGTCTCCGCAACCGCCTTCAGCTTGATGTAGACCGTCTCCCTCATAGTCCTCCCGCGGACCTGACGCCCGTCAGACTGTGGAGGTCCGCCGCAAAGCGCGGATCCGTCACAAAGGCTGGAACCGCCTCAAAAGCAGGCTCCGGCAGGCGCTCAAGCCCCTCCTCCCTTTGTACCAGGGTTCCCCCCTCCTCATATCCCTTATCCTGGAAGCCGGAGAAGAAAAACCATACCAGCGCCATGAGAAATACAATCCCCGCTGCCGCCGCGAAAAATTCCAAAATACGTTTTCCAAAGCTCATACAATCACATCCTTTTTTGTTTCCAGCCGCAGAGCAGAGCTGCCGCTGTTTCTGATGCTAGTATGGGCTGAAGGCACATTTTTTATTCCCGCAAATCAAGGTCAAAAATCAGGGCGGATATCCCTCCAGGCGCCGGCGCATTTCTTTTAAAATCCGCTTCTCCAGCCGGGACACCTGCACCTGGGAGATGCCCAGATCCGCCGCAATCCTTGTCTGTGTCTGATTATAAAAATACCTCCGAAGAATAATCTCCCGCTGCTGCTCCTTTAGTCCCTCCATCAGCTCCTGCAGGACCATGCGGTTGAGCAGCACCTCATGGGCATCCCGCTCCTCCTCCAGCCGGTCCATCAGACAGATGCCGCTGTCCTCATTCTGTCCTACCGGCCGGTAGAGAGACTCCACCTCAGCTCCTGCCTCTAAGGAGGCTGCCACCTCCTCACGGCTGGCCCCTATCCTTTCCGCGATCTCGTCAATGGTCGGCTCCCGTCCCAGCAAGCCGCTTATCTCCTCCCTTGCGGACCGCACCCTGACCGCCATCTCCTTGAGGGAGCGGCTCACCTTGATCATCCCGTCATCCCTGAGAAACCGTTTGATCTCCCCCGTAATCATAGGAACCGCGTATGTGGAAAATTTTACATCAAATGCCGTCTCAAACTTGTCAATTGCCTTTATCAGGCCTATGCTTCCGATCTGGGACAGATCCTCCAGCTCATAGCCTCTGCCCCCAAACCGCCGCACAATGCTCCAGACAAGTCCCATATTGTCCATCACCAGCTTATCCCTGGCTGTCTTATCCCCCTGGTGTGCCTGCTCGATCAGCTTGATGGTCTCGTCCATGGGCGTCACCTGCCAATGCGCTTTTCCATCATCACCTGGGTGCCCTCTCCGAGCGCCGACTCCACCTCCAGCCGGTCCATGAAGGCCTCCATGAAGGAAAATCCCATGCCGGACCGCTCCCCGGAGGGATCCGTGGTAAACATGGGCTCCATAGCCTTCTTCACATCCGCTATGCCTCTTCCCGTATCCCTCACCCATATGTACAGCCTCCGGCTCTCCACATCCGCCTCCAGCTCCATGGAAATAATTCCCTCCCCGCCGTTATAGCCGTGAATCACCGCGTTCGTCACCGCCTCCGACACCGCAGTCCTCACATCGTCCACCTCCTCCAGGGTCGGGTTTAAGCGGCTCATAAATACCGCCGCCACCACCCGGGCAAACTCCTCATTCCTTGAAAGGCTGTCCATCTCCAGCCGAATCCGTTCCCTTCCCATCTTTCTCTCCTCCCTCTGCTTTTCTCTCCTCTGCCTATTCTCTCCCGCCACGCAAGGCCTCCTCCTTCCCAGCATACCCATTCATCAGACGTTCTATACCTGCTATGGCTAAAATTCGCTGCACCTGCGGTCCTGCGCCGTAATAAGCCGTGCTTCCCCGGCTGGCCGCCATCTGCTTGTAGCAGCTCAGCAGCACCCCCACGCCGGAGGAATCCATGAACTCCGTATGCGTGAAATCAAAGACAATGCGGTTAATATAATTTTCTCCCAAAAGAAGCTCCGTATCCCGCTTCATGCTCCTGCAGCTGTGGTGGTCTATCTCCCGGGGCATATGAATAATCAGTGTGTTTTCTCTTGCTTCGTAGGCAAACTGCATATGTTCCATCCCTCTCTCCCTTCTGTGCCTGCGCATCTGGGACAGCTGCCGGAAATAAAAAAGAGAGGCCGCAGCCGCGCCCTTGCGCTTTCTCTGCAGTATCTCTCTTTCTTCTCCCTTTGTCTGAGCGGCGGCGTATGCTCCCCGCTCCCTGTGCAGCGTCCTAATATCCCCGGGCATTCTGCACCCGGCTGACATATTCCGAATCCGGGAACTCGTTCACCACCCGGTCGAACATCGCGTTGGCATTGTCCATGTCCCCGGCATCCTGATAAAGGCGGCCCACATAGTACATTGCCTCCGGATTGGCCGGCTGAATCGTCAGGCTTGCCTGAAAATACGTCATTGCCTGATCCCGGTTCCCCGCATTCCACTGGGTCAGTCCGTCGTCCACCAGAATCTGGTACACATTGGACGCCATATCCTGGCGCACATTTTCCACAATCGCCTGAATCCCCTCGTCCTCAATCAGATCAAAGGAGGACTGTGCAAAGACTGTGGCTGCTGCCGCCAGATCTCCCGTCCGGTAATTCTGCAGAACCTGGATCAGGCTCTGGTACTGGGCCATAATGCTTGTATTGCCCGTGGTCAGCTCGTCCAGCTGTGTCTGCACCTCCTGGGCCTGGGCCTCCAGCGCGTCGTACTCCGACTGGAGTGTCTCATTTTCCTGGGTGGCGTTGTTGAGCATCTGGATGTAGGAGGTCAGCTCCTCATCCCTGACCCGGTTCAAGTCCTTCTCCCTAGCCGGCATCATCAGGAAATAAAACGCCAGCATGCCGAGAACCAGACCCGCGATAATATGAAGCACGGTGGAAATCCCTGTGTTCTCCTTGTAGGTGGCCGGCATGATCACATCGTCGTCCTGCATTTTCCTGTGGGAAAATGCCTTCACCATCCGCCGCTTCTCCACCTCCTCCCTGCCCGTATTCTTTTTCACAATGGACATATAATACAGGGCCTTGGGATTGCATTTATCGATCTGCAAAATCTTGTACAGGGACCGTCCTGCCTTGGTGTAATCCTCCCGCTTCATATAGAGAAGCGCCAGAAGCAGATGGGCCTTCACAAAATGGGGGCGCTGCTCCACTACCCGGGCCAGCTGAAGAATCGCCAGGTCATCGCTGCCGCTCTGGGCCTGCTGAAGTGCCAGATTGAATGACTTTACACTCTGGCTCTCCACCTCCAGCTGCCCCGGCTTTCTCTGAATCTCCTCCAAATATTCATCCGCCAGATTCCCCTCCGGCTGAAAATTCATGCTGATCACCCACTGGATCAGGGCATCCGCCACCTCACCGTTCTCATAGTAGATCAGCCCCAGAAGATTTCTGGCATCGATCTGATACTTATTGAAATGGAGACTCTTCTTTAGGCACTCGGCCGCACCGGACAGATCCCGGATCCTCGCCTTCTCCAGCCCCAGATTATAAAAGCTGTTGGCTATCTGCTGATTCTTTCTCGCAAAATCCATTTCCACCGCCTACTTTTCATCCTTTTCCTTTAAAAGCTCCATCATGATATCTGTCATATCCGTCAGATCGCTCTTCACAATGGCGTCCTCCACCTCTTCCACATCCAGGCTCGGCTTAAAACGCTCAATCTCTTCCTCAAAGTCAATCATTGCTCTTCCTCCTTCAGAATCCTGCGCACATCTCCTGCCAGGTAGAGGGACCCGGTGCAGAACAGCAGCTCATCACCCGCCAGAGCGCGCATATCAGCCAGGGCCTCCCGCGCCTCCCGGTAAACCCGCACAGGGCAGGCTGTCCATCTTTTAAAATCCCGCGCCATCTGGTCCGCCGGAACGCCTCTGGGGCCCTCCGGGGAGACCACGCCGATTCCCGTCCAGGCAAAATTCTCCGCCAGCATCTGAATCATCGTCTCATATGCCTTATCTGACAGGGCTCCGAAAAGCAGATAGGCCTTTTTCCCTCTGCGCCCCGCGATCTCACCGGCGGTCCGCAGAAAGGCCTCTATCCCGCCGGGATTGTGTGCGCCATCCAGGTAAAATCCCGGACGAATCTGCTCCATTCTCCCGGGCCAGGAGGTTTTTCGGATTCCCTCCTCGATCTGGCGGTTGGAAATATTCCAGGCTCCCTCCGCCTCCTGCCCGGCACGGTTTTCGCCTCCCTCGCAGGGAACGCAGGCCGCAGCCTTGCAGAATTCGCTTCTGCAGCTTATGCCCTCCCGCATGCCTGGGCCTCGAAGCACCTCCAGCGTCCTCACCGCCAGCATGGCATTCTGCGCCTGATAGACTGCCTCAAAGGGGATCGAAAGGTGCAGGCTTCCTCCCCGCAGAAGGCGGGCTGTCATCTCCAGATGCCCTGCCTGGATGCCCTCCACCTGGCAGTCAGCGGCGCGCACCGGGTAGCGGGCCGCCCCTCTGCGGAAGGCAGTCCCCTCAATCACCGTGCGGACACTGGGGATGGAGTCGTCAAAAATCACCGGCACGCCTGCCTTGATGATCCCCGCCTTCTCCCCTGCAATTTTTTCGATTGTGTCTCCCAGATACTCTGTGTGGTCCAGACTGATGGAGGTGATCACCACGGCCGCAGGATGCTCCAGCACGTTTGTGGCGTCAAGCCGCCCGCCAAGACCGGTCTCAATCACCATCACATCCACCCGCGCCTCCCTGAAAATGACCATGGCCATATAAAAAAGGAATTCAAAAAAGCTGGGATGTGCGTGCCCCTTTTCCTCCATCTCCCGGACCATCCGGAGCACCTCGCTAAAGCCTTGAGAAAAGGCTTCCCTGCTGATCATGGCTCCATTGATCTGAAACCGCTCCCGGATATCCACCAGATGGGGGGAGGTAAATGTTCCCACCCGGTATCCAGCCTCCGCAAGCACTGAGGTCAGGAAGGCACAAACTGAGCCCTTTCCATTGGTCCCCGCTATGTGGACCGCCGGAAGGCCTCTGTCCGGACTGCCCAGGGCGTCCAGATACTCGCGGACCTCCTCCAGAGAATGCTTCTCCCTGGTCCACATGGGAATCTGATTCAAATATGCCTCTGCCTGTTCCATCCCTCTCACCTCTTATCTTAACCCAAATCTGCCTGATTATCAACTGATTGTTCTCGCCGCCGGGCGCCAGCAAACGGCAGGATCCGCCAAATAGAAGGTCCCCTGCCTGCCTTTCTTCCTCCCGGTCATCCGGTCAGCGCCTCCTTGTCCCGCGCTGTGCCTGCCGGCACCTGGGCCAGGATGATGGCCCCGAACATCAGCACGCACCCCAGGATCTCCCGGACTGCGAGCTGCTGTCCCAATATCGCCCAGCCCGCCAGCACCGAAATGCTGGACTCCAGGCTTAGGATCAGGGAAGCCGCCGTGGGGTTCATCCCCTTCTGTCCCACGATCTGCAGGGTATAGGCCACGCCGCAGGACATGACGCCGGCGTAGAGCACCGGCATCCAGGCCGCCGCAATCTGCTCCGCCTGCGGCTCCTCAAAGAGAACCATGCCGATTCCCGAGACAATTCCGCTTACAAAAAACTGGATGCAGGACATCTTCACCCCATCCACCATGGGTGAAAAATGGTCAATGACCATGATGTGGACGGAAAAGAGGAAGGCGCACACAAGCACCAGAAGATCCCCTCGATTGATTCCCCCGCCTCTCCCTGTCATGCACAGCAGGTAGAGGCCTGCCAGGGACAGAGCCACTGCCAGAGCCATGAGGGGGCTGCATTTCTTTCCGAAAAACAGGCCGATCACCGGCACAATGACAATATAGCAGGCGGTGATAAAGCCCGCCTTTCCCACGGTGGTGTACTGAATGCCGAACTGCTGGAAATTGCTGGCAAGGCACAGGGCCAGGCCGCAGCACAGGCCTCCGGCAAGCAGGGTTTTGCGGTCCCCCGCTGCCTGCCGGACACCTCTCTCCTCTGTCTGCCCATTCTTTCCCGCACTGCCCCGCCCGCGGCCCATAAAGAGACATAGGGGCACCAGCACCAGGCCTCCCAGGAGGCTCCTGACACAGTTAAAGGTCAGGGGCCCCACATAGTCCATGCCCACGCTCTGAGCCACAAATGCCACACCCCAGATGGCGGCTGTGATAAACAGAAATATTCCGTTTTTAAGTTTCATCTGCAAGTCCTCGCTGTCTAAGCTGTCTGTATTTTGGCAGGCATCGCCTATTTCTCTGCCGCCCCCAGCTGGGCCAGGCGGTTCTTCACCTGCTCCATCATCTGCATGTATTTTTCAAGCTTTGCCTTCTCCTGGTCGATCTTCTCCTGGGGCGCACGGCTTAAGAACTTCTCATTCTTCAGCATGCCGTTGGAGCGGGCCAGCTCCCCATTTAACCGCTTCTCCTCGCCCCTTAAGCGCTCGATCTCCTTGGCGATGTCCACCAGCTCCGCAAAGGGCATATAGATGGCCGCGCCGGGAATCACTGCAGACACCGCGTCCTCTCCGATACCTGCCTTGTCCTTCTGAAGGAATACCTCACTGGCGCTTCCCAGGGCCGCGAAGAATGCCCGGCTGTGCTCAAATACAGCCAGAAGCTCCTCATTTTCCGACACCACATAGACCGAGGCCTTCTTGCTGGGCGGCACATTCATGGAGGTGCGCACGCCGCGGATGGCCCGCACCGCCTCTTTTATGATCTCTGTGTCGTGCTCCTCAGCGGCAAAGCTCCAGTCTTCCCTGTAGGACGGCCAGGCGGACACCATGATGGTCTCCTCCTCGTCCTGAAGGTTGCAGAAAATCTCCTCCGTGATAAAGGGCATAAAGGGATGAAGGAGCTTTAACGCCTGTATCAGCACGGTCTTCAAGGTCCAGATGGCTGCCGCCTTAGTGGGATCCTCCTCGCTGTAAAGCCGGGGCTTCACCATCTCGATGTACCAGTCGCAGAACTCCTCCCAGATAAAGTCGTAGACCTTCTGGAGGGCAATGCCCAGCTCGTACTTGTCAAG
>CALWMT010000035.1 GCA_944382045.1 uncultured Enterocloster sp.
CCATTATAATTCTTGCGGTTCTTATCCGCCTTCCTGCCAATGTATTTCTCCGCGTCCTGATACGCCGTAATCAGATACATGGACCAGCTGTCCAGAGCCGCGAACCGCTCGCCTATCTCCCGATAGAGAGCCGGAAGATTCTTCTTGTCCTCAATCCGCTCGCCGTAGGGCGGATTGGTGATGAGAAAGCCGTACTTTTTCGGATGGCTCAGCTCACTCACCGGTCTCTGCTGAAAATGAATCAGGTGGTCCACCCCCGCAGCCCTGGCATTGGCCCGGGCTGCCCGGATAATGTCCCCGTCAATGTCATAGCCCTGGATGTCTGTCTCCACATCCGTCCGCACCAGGCTCTGGGCCTCATCCGCCGCCTCATACCAATATTTCCGCTTTACCAGGTGCCGCCATTCCTCCGCCAGGAAGGAACGGTTCATGCCTGGAGCCATACGCGCCGCCATCATGGCCGCCTCGATGGGAAATGTGCCGCTTCCGCAGAAGGGGTCCACCAAAATCCGGTCCTTATTCCACGGTGTCAAAAGAAGCAGCGCTGCCGCCAGGGTTTCCGTGATGGGGGCCTTGCTGGAAAGCGTGCGGTAGCCCCTTTTGTGGAGGGAATCCCCGCTGGTATCAATGCCCACCGTTACCATGTCCTTATAGAGAAATACCCGCAGGGGGAAGCTCAGCCCATTTTCTGGAAACCAGCTCACCTTGTAGCGGCTTTTCAGACGCTCCACCATCGCTTTTTTCATGATGGACTGAATATCCGACGGGCTGAACAGCCTGCTCTTAATAGAGGAGGCCTTGGCCACCCAGAATTTCCCGTCCTCCGGGATAAATTCCTCCCAGGGGATGGCCTTCGTGCCCTGAAACAGCTCCTCAAAGGTCTCTGCCCGAAAGCTTCCCGCCTTTAACAGCACCCGCTCTGCGGTGCGCAGGAATAGATTGGCCCGGCAGATGGCATCCTCCCCTCCTAAAAAGGTGACGCGGCCGTCCTCCACCAGGGAAATCTCATACCCCAAATCCAATATTTCCTTTTTAAGTACCGCCTCCAGCCCAAAGTGGCAGGGCGCAATCAGTTCATATGTTCCGCTCAATGTACCTTGCTCCCCTCCTACAGCCTGATTTCCTTCACAACGTCACCGTCCAGCGTGCGGATGGAAAATACGCCGTCCGCGAACACTCCATAGGTATTGGGATTGCCTCCCTTGGGAATGGACACAGAGCCGGGATTTAACACGGTAATCTGTCCGCAGTCCTCTGTCTTTACCTGCTCCGCCTTCAGAAGGTGGGTGTGGCCGTGAATCAGGATATCTCCCTCCTGCATAGGCGGAAGGCTGTCCTGATTATAGACATGTCCGTGGGTGGCATAGAAGGTCTTCCCCTCGATGGCGAGCAGGGCATAATCCGCCAAAATCGGGAACTCCAGCACCATCTGGTCCACCTCGGTATCGCAGTTGCCCCGCACCGCGTAAATCTCCCGCTTTAAGGGATTCAGCATGGCAATGACCTCCTTGGGCGCATACTCCCGAGGCAGGTCATTGCGGGGGCCATGGTACAAAATATCACCTAAAATTACAAGCCGGGAAGCGCCCAAATCGCGGTAGGCCTCAAGCATCCTCCGGCAGTAATAGGCAGAACCGTGTATATCTGACGCAAACATTATTTTCATTGGGGTGTCCTCCTCATTTTCTCCGTCTGAATTGATATGCTTTATTTTAGTTTGGGAGCGGGCTTCTGTCAATGTATTTCCCCCGGTAATTCAGGATTCCTCCGGCCAGGTCCGCCACATCCCAGCCCTGGCGCCAGAGGTCCCGGCAGACCACCATGCTCTTGGCGCCCCGGTCGCAATAAAAAACCAGCGTTCCCTCCGGGGAAAGCCGGTCCATCTGCTCCTCTATCTCCCCGTAGGGAATATTCACGCTCCCCCATATCCGCTCCCGGCCAAAAAGCCAGGGCTCCCGCAAATCAATCAGCTGGCCCACCCGTCCTTCCTCAAGCCAGCGGTCCAATTCTCTGTATGCAATCATGGGAAATGACGACATTCTCCTTCACCTGCCTTTTCACCCTTAGTATATGCATGTCTGGTGGACAGGGTGAGGCGGGATGGACTGCCTCACTGCTTCTATGCTTTAAGGAGCCTGCTCCTCCAGCGCGCCCGGCAAAAGAGACCCGCCCGGCCGCCCAATCAAAAGGAACCCGCCCGGCCTTCACGGCCAAAGCGGGTTCCCCTTGTCATAGCCCCTGCCCCGAACAGGCAGGCCCTGTTTTAGTAGTCGCTGTCATTCCTTCCGCAGTTCTGCGCCCGGTTCTTTGTGCTGTTCTGGGAGCTGTTTCTGCTGCTGTTCTGTCCGTTATTCTTCGCGCTGTTCTTCTGCTCCATGTTGCTGCTGTTGCTTCCATTTTCCATGTCATCTCTGTAATTATTCTTTGACATCTCAAATACCTCCTGAAAAGAGTTTGTTTGGTTACAGCCTTAGTATGGCAGGAAGCGGAGGCTTTTATTCAAATTTTTCTCTCTTAACTTTTTTTAGCCGTATCTCCCGCTCATCCGCAGCATCTCCCCCAAGCTCCTCCGAAAAATCCTCCGGTACCCCATAAAATACGCCGCTCCCACCGCCGCGCACACTCCCAGCACAAAGACGCCAACGGGCAGCACCGGCGCATTTTCCCAGAAAATGCCGGGCTCCAGATAGGCAGAGCGCATAAAGAGCCCTATCAGCAGACCGGATGCCAAGAGTGCGAACGCCAGCGGCCGGACAACAAGCAGAAGCGCCTCCCGGAAAAATAAAAGGCCTATCTCCCCAGGCGTCATCCCCACGGACAGATAGAGGGCCATCTCCCGCCCCCGCTTTTCGGCAAATCCGAGCGCCGTGACAAATACATTTCCCAGCCCAATCAGGGCCAGCATCACGCAGAAGGCGCCTAAAATTCCCCGAAGGGCCTCCTGGGCCCGCCGGCTGGCCTGCTGCTCCCCAATCCGATTCTCCGCCGCAGCCGTGCGGCCATCCGCTGAGAGGACAGAAAGCGCCTCCGCCTCTATCTGCTCCAGCTCCTGAAGGTCCGCCCCCTCCTGCGCCAGAAGACGCACCTGGGTCTGCGCCCCGCCTTCCCCCAGCGTGCCCCGCAGCTGCCGCCACAGGCTGGCTGGAAGGAAATGCACCATCTCATAGTCATCGTAGGCTTCCGCCTGAAAATCATCCCGCAGAAGGGGCGCCTGACGGGTATAGGCAAGCACCTCTGCCTGCACCTGTTTTCCCTCATCCCCGGTCCTGGCGAGAATGGCCGTCCCGGCCTCCTCCTTCACATAGGGCAGATAAGATGGTTCACGGAAATTAGGATTGCGCAAATCCCGCACCTGGTTATACACCACCAGCCCGTCCAGGCACTCCGGCGCTCCTATCTGGCGGCAGAAGGCAAGAAAGCTCTCGTCGTCCAGTATCACCAGGGAAGCGCCAACCGACCATCCATCTCCATAAGGCCTCACATATCCGGCACTCTCCTCCAAAAATCCGCCTGCATCCGCAAACTCCCCGCTGAGCGCATCCGCCGGCAGAAGCCGCCTTGCAGGGGCTTTCTGGTACACAGCCGCATCACGCACCCCCGCAAGCCCTTTTACCGCCTGCGTTTCTGTAAAATCACCAATATCCGTGTTCTCCACTGTCACCATCACGTCCCAGGCCTCGGCATACCGGTCAAAATACGTCATCTGCGTGCTGGCCTCAGAAAGGCTCAAAAAGCTCTGCACCAGGATAAAGGCCGCAAAGGCCATGCCCAGCGCCGAGGAAGCCGCGCCCATGCCCCGGCCTGGTTCCCTTCGGCCCAGTATGCCCCGTCCCAGCCCCTTTCGGCCCAGTATTCCTCTGTCCAAACCTCTCCAGCCCAGTCTTCCTCTCGCTTCTCTCCTTCCCGCGCTGCCGCCGCGGATGGCCGCCAGGGGCGTCGTCCGGCCAAGCGCTCTGGCCGGAAGCCAGGCTGACGTCCACAGCGTAATCGCAATACACAGAAGGGAGACTCCCAGCACAAGGGGATGATAGGAAAATACTGCGTCCCGCCGTCCGGGAACCTGCTCCCCCGCGAAAGCGTTTAGCCACTGGATAGCAGCCGCGCAGGCGCCGATTCCCAGGAGACCTCCCGCCGCCGCAGGCAGAGCGCAGAGCCCGGCGGCCTCCTCCAGAAGGCAGAGCCGAATCTGCCGGGGCGAGGCACCCACACTGGCAAGAATTCCAATTCTCTGTACCCGCTCCTCCATGTACACGGCAAAGGCACTGCGGATAATCAAAATGAGGGACAGACAGGCCAGGGCCGCTGCTCCGAGAAACAAAATTAAAACCATGTAGGCATCCGGATTCTGCGGATTTGGTACAAAATACAGGTCTAACAGCTCCTCGTTATATTCCACGGCCTCCGGGCCAAGGCCTGCCAGGGCCGCAAGCCTGGGGAAGTCCTCATAGGCCGTTCCCGGCCATTTCAGCCGGATGCCAGCTGCCGAAACCGTCCCATCGGCTCCCTCTGCAGCTGGCGGAGCCGTCTTTCCGCTTTCTTTCTCAGACGCCGGGAGCTCCTCCACATTTTCCCCTTCCGGCACCACGGCCTCCACATTGTCATACACCTCCATGGCGGACAGCTGTTCACGGGAGAGCGGTCCGTCGATGCGCCCATGCACATCCCCACACTCTGCCTTGACCCGCTCCACATCATAGCTCCACATATTGTAGAGAAGACCGCAGAGCAGGGAAAGCATGAGAGCACAGAAAAAGGCGCAGACCGCTGCCCCGGCGCCGGAGGAACGGTCATTTTTCAGATTATCCCGCACATAAGCATTCCACATGCCCTCACCCCCTCGTATCCCGGACAATGCGGCCATCCTCCAGCGTTATCATCCGGTCCGCCTCCCCCGCCGCCCGCTCGTCGTGGGTCACCATGAGAATGGTCTGATTAAGTCTTTTGTTTGCCTCCCTCAAAAGCGCCAGAATCTCCTCCGAATTCTTCTTATCCAGATTCCCTGTAGGCTCGTCCGCCAGCAGAATGGCGGGCCGATAGAGGAGGGCCCTGGCAATAGCCGCCCGCTGCTGCTGGCCCCCGGAGAGCTGTCCCGGAAGAAAATCCAGCCGGTCCGCAATCCCAAGCGCCTCCGCCAGCTGGTCAAAATATTCCCGGTCCGGCTTTTTCTTGTCAAGGGCCATGGGAAGAAGAATATTTTTCCGAACCGTAAGCGTGGGAATCAGGTTGTAGAACTGATAGACCAGCCCCACCCTTCTCCTGCGGTAGAGCGCCGCCTGGGTGGGATTTAAAGCGGAAATATCCTCCCCGTCCACGAAGACGCGGCCGGAGGTGGGCCGTTCCACCGCTCCCAAAATATAGAGCAGCGTGGATTTTCCAGACCCGGAAGGCCCCGTCACAGCCAAGAACTCCCCCTTTTCCACAGATAAATCCACCTGATCCAGGGCTCGCACCTGTGCCGCCCCAGCTCCGTATACCCGGCTCACCGCCTCACATCTGAGAATCTCCATTCGCCCTTATCCCTTCCTTTCCGCGCTGTCTCTGCGCCGCCCAGCGCAGGTCGTCAAAATCCCCCAAATCCTCCAGCCGTACCTCCGACACCTTCACCCGCCTCCCCGGCTCTTCCTGCTGTCCCCGGATGGTGGCGGGAATATCCCCTGCAAGCTGCCGCCTCACACTTTCCGCCCGCAGCAGGCAGACCTGCTCCAGGGTCCTCACTGCCAGCTGATGGTCCTCATAGGAGCAGAAGGCCGTAGGGTCCTTCTCCACATACGGGGAAATCAGCCGGGCGGTCTCCCAGAACGCCGCATCGAATTTCCGGCTCTCAAAATACCCGGAAATAAGCTGCCCCAGATATCCGTGATACCGTGAAAAATACGCCTGATTTTTCATCAGATTGTGGTACAGGGGCCGCTTAAGCATCACGCTGCCCTCCGCTGGCGTATTGATTGGAGCGTTAATCAGCACTTCTGCATCCTTTATAGGATTCGGCATACCCAGGGCGTAGGTCCCGAAGGCCAGGTTATAATCCCAGGGCAGCATATGCAGAATGCCATCCTCCTCATAGAGAAAATAGTTGTGCCCTGTATGCCCCAGATAGCTGTCCCAGTTCATCACAAAGACCTGAACCGCAAAGTACCGCAGCACCTCGTCCACATCCACGGCCGTCTCCAGGCTCTCCCCAGTGGACAGTATCTCCAGCGCCCGCACCAGCCGCCGCTTGTCCGCCTCCGAGGGATGAAGCTTGGCATTTTCAAAAATATTCGGATAGCTTTCCGGATTCCGGCCGATATAACGCAGGGCCACATCCGCATTCTCCGCGTTCAGCGAGCGGTAATCCGGCTTATAGAGCTGTCCATGGTTCATGCCAAAATTCCGCCTGGCAAAGCCCTCCTCCGGCTCCTCCACCGCCAAAAACAGACCCCAATCCGCTCCGTTTACCTGCACCCAGACAAAGCTGCACAGCGGAGAGGGCACTCCCATATACTCCATCATATCATAGGTGAGCCAGGTTTTCATATAGCTATTATCCTGAAAGGACGCGTCCAAAGAAAATTTATCCAGCCCGTGATAGCTTCCGCCCTCCAGAAAATGGTCGAACTCCAGCTTCAGGCTGTACCGTCTGAGCCCATAGTCCCCGGTCAGGTGCAGGGAATTGTTCCCCTTGGCCCGCAGTCCCACCTGTCGGAACTCCTCCCCGTCAACCACAGCCGTGCAGGCCGTATACTGCTCCTCCTGCGCATTTTCCAGAAACGCTTCCCAGTCACCGATTTGAATATCGATATGGTGAACCCGGCTGTCGTCAAACAGCCGGGTCTCATAGGCCTGAAAAATCCCTCCGTCTTTCTGGCCTTTACCTGCCGCCGCCCCGTCCGCCTGCCGCGCGCTGCCAAGCACAAGGAAGGCCACGGCGGCCAAGACTGCCAACAGCCCTGCCCCTATTCCCACTACGTCGATATATCTGCTCCCTGCCATACGCTTTATCCCATATAATCCCCGTTGTAGGACACAAGAACCACCCGGCTCACCCCGTCCATAGCCTCCAGCTCATTCACAAAGGCGCTGGAATCCTCCCGGAGGCGCACCTCGTAATTCAGCTCCACCACGCCGCGCTCCACGCTCTTGCTCTTTAAATTCATCCTCCGCACCTGGGTGGACACAAAAATCCGGGCCTGCTCCTCCGCCTGGCTGTCCGCGCAGTGCAGCACCAAAATATACGGCGCATCCACCGTTTTCTTCTTGGCAAATACCAAAAGCACAATTCCCACAAAGACGCTTCCGAGCACTGCCAGGGGAATCAGCCCTGCGGCCAGCACAATTCCCACCGCGATGGCCCAGAACAAAAACGCGATATCCATGGGCTCCTTGACAGCCGTCCGGAAGCGCACAATAGACAGGGCGCCCACCATGCCCAGGGAAAGCACCACATTGCTGACTACCGCCATAATCAGAAGGGTGGTAATCATAGCCATGGCAATCAGCGTCACTCCAAAGCTGGCCGAATACATCACGCCGCTATAGCTGTTCTTATAAATAAAGAAAATAAACACTCCCAGCAAAAAGGCCAGCACAAGGCCAATTGCCATATCAGCCAGGGAAACGCTTCCCACATTTTCCAAAAAGCTGGATTTAAAAATATCCTGAAAGGTCATCGGAGGACCTCCTTTTCTCTTCTCTATGCTCCTGGCCGGAGCCGCGTCCGTCTGCCCTGTCCTGCCTGCGGGCCGCCAATCTGCTGTCCCTGCCCATGGGGTCAGTCGTACCGCCTGCAGACCGCATACTTGGAGCAGGCAGACGCCTGCCTCCCGGGTATTTGGACTGCCATTCGCACCAGGTCCGGAAGAAATTCGTCGTACTTTACCTCCAGCACTGCCAGCTGGCCCAGGGCCGGAAGGCGCAGCAGGTTCGTGTCAAGAAAATCCACTCTTCCCAGACCCGTGCGCACATTTCTGTCCAGGGTAATGCGCACATTGCCCGGCTCATACACAAAGGCCTCCCTATCGTAGCTGACTACGGTCCTCGGACGCAGCCCCTTTCCCCGCAGCTTGCTGTAAAATTCCGCGCAGAGCGGGTTCTCCTCCTCCAGAAGGAACGCATCATTTCCCCCAAGCAGCTCCTCTGCCTGCTCCTTTGCAAGGCGGGCGCTGCGCTTTCCGCACAGCCCCCGGTCCTTAAATTTTTTCTCCAGCCGGATAAAGGAGGTATCCTCCCCATAGTAGCGGAGCCGAAATTTTTCCCGCCGGTTTACCCCGCCTATCTTTTCCCGCAGAGCACTGTCATAGGGCGTATCAAAATACAGGCTTGTCACCCGGTAGCTCCCGTCCTCCCCCGCGTGGCTGTCCCGCTTAAACAGCTTTCCCAGCCGTCCGGCCAGCACCAGGGCTTCTTCAGGGCGTATCAGGTGCTTTTGCTCATGGCGCATGGCGGCGGATTGCGGCTGCCTTAGCCCCGCAGGCCTGTACTCCTGCTCCAAGCGCCTAGTCGTCATAGTCTGTATCGCCGCCATCATCGTAGTCCGTATCGCCATAGTCGTCGTAATTCGTGTCATTGCCGTAGTTCGTATCGCCATAATCCGTGTAGTGATAATCCGTTACGCCGTCGTTGTTCGGGCCGTAATCCGTATCCGTGTAATCCGTCACGCCGTCATTGTTCGGACCGTAATCCGTATCCGCATAATCCGTTACGCCGTCATTATTCGGGCCGTAATCCGTATCCGCGTAATCCGTCACGCCGTCATTGTCTGGGCCGTAATCCGTGTCCGCGTATCCGGCTGCGCCGCCCGGCTGGCTCTGCTGGCCTGGCTGTCCCTGCCCCCCCGCGTGCCCGGGATTTGACGGCCTATGTCCTCCCTCTAAAATCCTTCCGTTTTCCGCATGTACCTCGTATTCATATTCCTGTCCATTGACGGTAAATTCCAGCTCAAAGGTGGGCGTCCCGTCGTCGTGGTCAAACTCCCGGTCCACAAAAACCGCATCCGCCGCGTTTACTTGCGCGTCAGCCAGAGCAATCTCCTTCGCCTTATCCAGAGTGATATAGTGGGATGGCCTGCCCTCCCGGCTGTAATTGGGATCATAATCATCATCTTCTATGAGCACAACACGGGAAGCCAGCTGCTGCTCATACACCGCATTCCGGGTGCTGGTGCTCATATCCTCCATAAAATCCTTGCCCGGAAGAAGAGAGCCCGGCTCCAGCTGCAGAACGATATTTCTCGCCCCGCCGTCTACATCATCCACAAAATAACCAGCCGCATTAATTGCGGCAACCAGCTCCTCCAGCACCTGCCCGCAGGGCTTTCCGATATAATCCCGGTAGGAGGACACGATAACCTCCCCGTCCGGGTTCATTCCGTTCAAATCCGTCACTCTGCCTTCCCGGTTGTACTCAATCTGAATCTCCGGGTTTACACTCAAAAGCAGGCTTCCCGCATCCATTTCATCTGATGTCTGGGCCGCTGCTTCCTGCGCCCCGCCCCATGCGGCGGATGCCGCAGCCTGGGTCTGAACCGGTGCCTGGGATGCCATTCCCTGGGGCTGCACCTGTGCCGGTGCACCTGCGCTCTGCGCCCCCGTCCCGCATCCGGTCAGAAGGACTGCCGCCATAACAGCCAGGGAAGAAACCGATGCCGCTGTACGTCTTTTCATCTTCATCATAATAATACTCCTCTCTTTTAGGTACAATGTTGTATATTCGCAAATAGCTCTTGGCTTTTCTGCCTTACACCTATAGATTACGCGCCCCCTTTTTCAAAACCAGGGTTCATGGAAAAATTTTTTGTAAAAATGTTTAGCCGTCATCGTCACCATAATCCGTATCCTCGTCCCAATCCGGCTCGTAATCCGTATCTCCATCCCGGTAATCCGTGACATCATCCGTTCCATAATCCGTATCCTCCGAATACGGCAGAGCAGAAGCAGACGGCGCTTCCGCTGCTGGGGGAACGGAGGGCGCGGCTTCCGTTTCTGCCGCTGACGGAGCGGCGGACGCGGGCGGTGCTTCCGTTGCCGGAGGTGCTGTGGGCGGCACTTCCGTCTCCGCCGCAGGCAGTGGAGCAGACGCAGGCGGCGTCTCTGTCTCAGGCGGCGCAATAGGTGTCTGCGGTGCCTCCGTCTCAGGCGGCCCCGCGGGCGCAGGCACTGTCTCCGCTGTCTCCTCCTGAAACACCGGCGCAGCCTCCGGGGTCTCCTCCGGCATCTCCCCCTCATACTCCATAATTACAATATCGAAGGGAACGCTGCCTTCCAGCTGCTTTCCCACCTGGGTCCGCAGCTCTATCCCATACGCCTCAAAAATCTCCTCCTCCGGCGCATCTATCAGAAAAGCAACCTGGCCGCCCGCAGTCAAAAATCCCATATCGAGCGCCCTGTCAATCAGCTCGTCCGCCACTAACGTCTTATCCTTACCCTTCCCGTCATAATCCGCAAGCAGGGCCTGTCCGTCCGCATTCATGCCAGACAGCCCCACCACAGTCCCCTTCCGGTTCAAATCCATCTGCACATCCGGATTGATGGACATATAGATATGGGAATAGGTTCGAACATAGGTCTGGTAATACCCGGCTCCCAGAGTCAAGGCCAGGCAGGCAGCCGCTGCTCCTGCCGCGCCCGCCAGCACCCGCAGACGCACAGAAAGAGCCTTTTGCTCCCGCATAAGCACCACGTGTTCCACGGTCTGTCCCACCTCATACCTGAGGTTAGCCGTCCGCAGAAAACGGCCCTCCTCATCCAGCACAATGGCATAGCTGGGGCGGCATTCCATCACAATATACTTCATTTTCCTGCCACTCCTTTCATTACCTGGTACAGGTGTCCCCGAATTATCTCATAGCCATTGGTATAAATCAGCAGGAGGGCCGCCATATAGGCGCGGTGCCGCTCCAGCGTCTTTTTCTCCACCCCTGCGCCTGCTGCAAGTCTTGAAATGGGAATCCTTTTAGTCCGAAGAAATTCCTCCAAAAGCTCCGGATTCTCCCTGGCAAAGGAAATCGCCTTTTGGCAGGCCGCCAAGGTCCTCTGCTGTCTGGGACAGTTCTCCGCCACATCCTCCAGTCCCACGCCGAAGGCCTGCATCTGGCGGGTCAGCTCCGCAATCTCTGCGCGAGCAGCCTCCCGCACTGCCAGCTCCTCGCTGTGGTCTCTGTCCTCCGACAGCTTCTCCCCCAGCGTCTCCCCGCTCTCCCCCTCCGGCTCGTCCAGGGAGAGGGAACCACGGTGCCGCTCCTCTCTCCGGTGATAGTCAATCAGCCTGCTCCTTATCAGCATGGCCGCATATTTAAAAAAGGCGCCCTTGGTCCGCGAATATCCCCGAACCGCCTCATGGAAGGCAATCATGGCAATGCTCAGCTCATCGTCCTGGCCCTCTGCCGGAGGGCGCTTCAGCCACCTGGCCGTCTCCGCCCGGATAAAGGGCATATAGGTGCGGATGAGCGCGTCCGCCTCCGCCATATCTTCCTTTGCTGCATATACCTGCCGGATGATTTTGTGCTCGTCCTTCATACAGCAGACTCCCCCTTTGGTTATAGTATACGGTTCTTCTTTTTTAAAATCGGGGTCAGATGAAAAAATGCCATCCCGAATGTCGTTTCGTCCCCTTATCCGCTATGTACATTTATCCAATATAGTATTATATAAAAATTCCCCCGCTCCCGATATCGACGTTATGTAAGCATTGGGTAAAATCTGCGTAAAATTTCGAAACAGGCATCCTGCCTATGCCATACGATAGAATAGAAAAATGCATCATGCTGCAAAAATCTATAATTCATGGCCTATATCCGTTCCAGGATCGTTGACGATGAAATGTATTATCTGCTGCTTGATGAAATTCAGATGCTGGATTGCTTTGAGGCCGTCCTGAATGGCTATCTGCGTAAAGAGAATATGGATGTATTTGTGACTGGAAGCAATGCAAAACTACTGTCTAAAGATATTGCCACCGAGTTTGCCGGCCGCGGCGACGAGGTTCATATGTATCCTTTGAGCTTTGCGGAATTTATGTCCGTATATCAGGGTGATAAATACATGGGACTATCTGAGTATATGCTTTACGGGGGCATTCCTCTGATTGTTCTGCGCGACGGTGCAGGAGAAAAGGCTGCCGCATTACAAAACCTGTTCAATGAGATATATATTCGGGATATTACCAAGCGAAACCGGGTAAAAAACATGGGAGAACTGGAGGACCTGCTAAACATCCTTTCTTCTTCCATTGGCTCACTTACCAATCCGGAAAAATTAAAGAATACCTTCAAAACTGTAAAGAAATCCAGAATTACGGCAGCCACTATAAAAAAATATTACTTCTCCGACCTTGGGCTCCGCAACGCCAGAATCAATTTCCGTCAGTTTGAGCAGACCCATTCCATGGAGAATGTGATTTACAATGAGCTTCGTATGCGGGGCTGCCGCGTAGATGTAGGCGTAATACCGATTGCAGAGAGGGCTCCGGACGGCAGGGCAGTCCGCAGACAATTGGAGGTTGATTTTATCTGTAATCTCGGCTCCTCCAGATATTATATTCAGTCAGCCTATTCACTGCCCGACGAAGCTAAGCGCACACAGGAAATCAGACCTTTTAGAAAAATTGATGGTTCGCCATACTATGATGAATACGGTATTTTGACCATAAACATCTACGACTTCCTGCTTGACCCGGGATGTCTTGAAAAATAAAAAGACAAAAGCCCCGCAAAGGCGCTTCCGGAAGAAAATCTTTTCCTCCTCCAGAAGCGCCTTCGCAGGGCTTAAAATGCATCGCCGTCCTTACGCCTTCACCTTCGCCGCAAAATCCGCCATGGCCTCCGAAATCTTTATCTGCTGGGGACAGACCGCCTCACAGCTCCTGCACCCAATGCAGGCATCCGGCCGCTTATCCTCCGGGAACCCTGCCAGAGCCATAGGCGCGATAAAGCCGCCGCCTGTAAAGCTGTGCTCATTGTACAGGGACAAAAGCCTGGGAATATCCAGTCCCTGGGGGCAGTGGCTGGTGCAGTAATGGCAGGCCGTGCAGGGAACCGTATTTTTTAACATCCCGTCCGCAATACTCAGAAGAGTATCCATCTCCTCCTTGTTCAGGGGCTTGTCCTCCGCGAAGGTGGCCAGATTGTCGGCCAGCTGGGCCTCATTGGACATGCCGGAAAGAATCATCGTGACCTCCGGAATGGTCTGCAGGAAGCGGAAGGCCCAGGCGGGAATTCCCTCGTCAGGCCGCAGCGCCTTTAGCCTCGCCTCGTCCTCCGCAGCCAGGCTGGCCAGCTTTCCGCCCCGCACAGGCTCCATCACCCACACCGGGATATTCCACTTCGTTAAGAGCTCCACCTTGGCCTTTGCGTCCTGGAAGGTCCAGTCCAGATAATTGAGCTGAATCTGTCCAAATTCCATATCCTTTCCGTAGGCTGCAAGGAACCGCTCCATCACCTCCAGACTTCCGTGGGCGGAAAATCCCAGATGGCGGATGCGCCCAGCCTTCTTCTGCTCCATCAGGTAATCGAAGATGCCGTATTTCTTATCCAGATAAGCGTCAATGTTCTTTTCGCATACATTGTGGAACAGGTAGAAGTCAAAATACTCCACCCCGCATTTCTCCAGCTGCTTCTCAAAAATCTCCTGCACCTTGTCCATGTTCGCCAGGTCATAGCCCGGAAACTTGGTGGCCAGATAGAAGCTCTCCCTCGGATGCTTTTTGAGGACACGCCCCATGACCAGCTCTGAATTGCCGCTGTGATAGCCCCAGGCCGTATCATAATAATTCACGCCCTGCTCCATGGCCATGTCCACCATCCTTGCGGCCGCCGCCTCGTCAATCTTAGACTCATCCCCATCCATAATAGGGAGACGCATAGCACCCATTCCCAGAGCTGAGAGCTTTAAATCCTGAAATTCCTTGTAAATCATAC
>CALWMT010000036.1 GCA_944382045.1 uncultured Enterocloster sp.
AAATATCGATCTGTGGAAACGGCTTTTAAAGGCGAAGCAGCCCCATCATGTGGAATTTATATGGGTGAAGGGACATGCGGGCCATCCGGAAAATGAGCGGTGCGACAAGCTGGCCACATCGGCAGCCGACGGGGAGGACCTTCTGGTGGATGAGGGCTTGGAGCTGTAGGGGCAGAGGAGAGGCCGAAGGATACGCCTGCGGCTGATTGAGATATGGCAGTTTCTTACATATCTCTTACGATGTATTACTCCTTTCATCTTTATATTCACTGTCTGGTTTTTTTGTGCTAAGATAAGCCTATAGTGAACAAGACAGGAATGATGTATGATGAAGGATAAACGGATATGGATTGTGATTGTCTGCATCCTGGCGGTTGGCACCGGCCTGACCAAATACACCCACTCATATATAAGCAGCAGAAGCGGTGCGGCCAGCGCGCAGACAGGCGCTCCTGCGGCTGCCGCTGTATTGGCAGGCCGCTCAGCGGAGCAGGAGGCGGCGGGGCAGCCAGAAGCCGCTGCCTATGGGATGGAGCGTTCGTCCATAGGGCCGGGGGCGCAGCCGGCAGCAGAGGAGAGCATTGCAATATCCAGTGCAGCGGCAGAGACGGCAGGCCCGTCTGCTATAGCGGATGATTCCGCCGGGAGCGAATCGATCTCTCCGGCAGATTTACAGGACGAGGAGGAGGCACAGGCCGCGGCTCCCGAGGAGGCAGCGGCAGCTGAGGTGCCCATTTCCCCCTTAGTGGGAGCCCGGGCGGCAGAGGGGCGAAGTGCAGCGGGAACGGATTACCGCCAGCGCCTGGAGGATCTCGACACACAGATCGAGAGGATCCAGAGCGAGGAGCAGGAGTCCAATGTATATTCCAGCATGACCTCTGCGGAGTCAGAGCTGAAGATGTGGGAGAGCGAGCTGAATGCCATATATTCCGCATTGCTTCAGGCGCTTCCGGAGGAGGAGGCATCCGAGCTGGTACAGGAGCAGCAGGAGTGGATGCAGAATCGGGAGGCAAGGGCAGCGGAATGCACAGGGAAGGCTGGCGGCTCCGTGGAAAATCTGGGATATGCGGCAGCCCTGGTAAGCCTTACCAGAGACCGGGCCTATGAGCTGGCAGACCGATATGATGCTGCGGTGAGCTGACATACAGATTAAAACAGGCAGTGAGGCGGGAGAAGTTCCGCCTCTTTCTTTTTGAACACACTTGATAAATGGATTGCGATATGGTAAAATGACGGTTATGATTTATTGATGCTAAGAGATGGAGGAAGATAAAGTGAAAGAACCACAGTACCGCGGTGTGAATGAGCTGCGCCAGATGTTTCTTGACTTTTTCGAGAGCAAGGGGCACCTGGTAATGAAAAGCTTTTCCCTTGTGCCGCATAATGATAACAGCCTGCTCTTGATCAACTCAGGCATGGCGCCGTTAAAGCCCTATTTTACCGGACAGGAGATCCCGCCGAGAACGCGTGTGGCAACCTGCCAGAAGTGCATCCGCACCGGTGACATTGAAAATATTGGAAAGACAGCCCGCCACGGCACCTTCTTTGAGATGCTGGGCAACTTTTCCTTTGGCGATTACTTTAAGCGTGAGGCCATTGGCTGGACCTGGGAGTTTTTGACGCAGGTTGTAGGCCTGGATCCGGACCGCCTGTATCCTTCCGTCTATGTGGACGATGATGAGGCATTTGACATTTGGAATAAAGAGATCGGCGTGGCAGCAGACAGGATCTTCCGCTTTGGGAAGGAGGATAATTTCTGGGAGCATGGCTCTGGACCCTGCGGTCCCTGCTCAGAGGTTTATTATGACAGGGGAGAGGCCTACGGCTGCGGCAAGCCTGACTGCACGGTCGGCTGCGACTGCGACCGCTACATCGAGGTCTGGAACAATGTATTTACCCAGTTTGACAATGATGGGCACGGCAATTACACGGAGCTGGAGCACAAGAACATTGATACCGGAATGGGACTGGAGCGCCTGGCAGTGGTGGTTCAGGGCGTGGATTCCCTGTTTACCATCGACACCAACAAGGCGCTTCTCGACCGGGTATGTGAGCTTGCAGGCAAGGAATACCAGAAGGACCACGAGACAGACGTGTCCCTGCGGATTGTCACGGACCATATTAAGTCCTGTACCTTTATGATCTCCGACGGCATCATGCCCTCCAATGAGGGCCGCGGCTATGTGTTGCGCCGTCTTCTGCGCCGCGCAGTGCGCCATGGCAGAAAGCTTGGCATCCAGGGCGAATTCATGGCAGAGCTGGCGAAGACCGTGATCCGCCTGTCCAAGGATGGCTATCCGGAGCTTGAGGAGAAGCAGTCCATGATCCTCAAGGTTCTGGCTGAGGAGGAGGACAAGTTTAACAAGACCATTGACCAGGGCCTGATGATTCTGGGAGAGATGGAGGAGGAGATGCGCGCCAGAAAGGAAGAGCGCTTATCCGGTGCAGATGCCTTTAAGCTCTATGATACCTATGGATTCCCGCTGGATCTGACCAAGGAGATCCTGGAGGAGAAGGGGTATTCCGTGGACGAGGACGGCTTTGCCGCTGCCATGAAGGAGCAGAAGGAGAAAGCAAGAAAAGCAAGAAAGACGACGAACTACATGGGCGCGGACGTGACGGTCTACCAGTCCATTGATCCGGCCATCACCACAGAATTTGTGGGATATGACCATCTTACATTCGACTCTAAGGTTGTGGTCCTCACCACGGAGGATGAGCTTGTCGAGGCGCTGACAGACGGCCAGCGCGGCACAATCCTGACAGAAGCGACTCCCTTCTACGGGACCATGGGCGGACAGCAGGGCGATATCGGCGTGATCCGCAGCGCGCAGGGCGAATTTAAGGTGGAGGAGACCATTCATCTGCAGGGCGGGAAGGTCGGCCATGTTGGCGTGATGACGAAGGGCATGTTCAAGGTGGGAGATACTGTGACTCTTGCCGTGGATTCTGTCAATCGCGCATTGACCTGCAAAAACCACAGTGCGACGCACCTGCTTCAGAAGGCCCTCCGCACGGTACTGGGCGATCACGTGGAGCAGGCTGGATCCTTTGTGGATGCAGGCAGGCTTCGCTTTGACTTCACGCATTTCTCTGCCATGACGCCGGAGGAGATCAAGCGCACGGAGGAATTGGTGAATCAGGAAATTCAGGCCTCCCTTCCTGTGGTCACACAGATTATGAGCCTGGATGAGGCCAAGAAGACAGGGGCTATGGCTCTGTTTGGCGAGAAGTACGGGGAAAAGGTGCGCGTGGTAAGGATGGGAGATTTCTCCACAGAGCTCTGCGGAGGCACCCACGTGGAAAATACAGCCAATATTGCATCCTTTAAGATCCTTTCTGAGGCGGGCATTGCGGCAGGCGTGCGCAGAATCGAGGCCCTCACCTCCCAGGGGCTTATGAAGCACTATGAGGAGGCAGAGAAGGAGCTGGCAGAGGCGGCCAGGGCGGCAAAGACCACCCCGGCAGCCCTTGCGGCAAAGGTGGAGAGCCTGCTGGGCGAGATCAAGGCGCTCTCCGCGGAAAATGAAAAGCTCAAGAGCCGGCTGGCGAACGAGGCCGTGGGTGATGTGATGAGCCAGGTGAAGGAAGTAAATGGCGTAAAGGTGCTGGCACTCCAGGTAGAGGGCGTGGACATGAACGGCCTGCGCAATCTGGGCGACCAGATGAAGGAGAAGCTGGGCGAGGGCGTGGTTGTTATCGCCTCTGTTCAGGACGGCCGCGTGAACCTGATGGCATCTGCCACGGATGGAGCGCAGAAGAAGGGTGCGCATGCCGGCAATCTGATCAAGGCCATTGCAGGCCTTGTGGGCGGAGGCGGCGGCGGACGTCCCGGCATGGCCCAGGCCGGCGGAAAGAATCCCGCAGGTGTCCCGGATGCCCTTGAGAAGGTTCTCCAGGTGGTAGAGGAGCAGACACGCTGATTGGGAGCTGCCCGCAGAGGAGCGGGAAACTAATTTTCAGGATTTTGAAAAATATTCTTGACGTAGAATATTTTTATGCTATAATCATTACAGTGCGAATATACCCAAACAGTTGTATTATGCACAATTACACAACTGGAGGGAGGTTAGGTGTGAGCGATGTCAAACGTAATTGTTAAAGATAACGAGAGTCTTGACAGTGCTTTGCGCAGGTTCAAGAGGAACTGTGCAAAGGCTGGGATTCAGCAGGAGATTCGTAAGAGAGAGCATTACGAGAAGCCGAGCGTAAGACGTAAGAAAAAGTCTGAAGCCGCTCGTAAGCGTAAATACAACTAATTTACAATAAAAATTGGTTGTCATGCACAGATGTAAGGCCAGCCGGCAGAGTGTTATGCTCTGCCGGCTGTTTTAAGTGGACAATGGTCAGAGAGAATGGTATACTGAAAATAGGAGGTGGGGACGGAGCCTCCTGCTTCACGGAATCTCCTGCAGATGACAGGCCGGTGAAGCGACAAGGGAATAATTCGTATGGTAGATCACAAAGCCTGGAGCGGAAGCTGCGGGCTTTTTAATATGCTTTTTCTGGATATAATCAACCTCCACCTTATCATTGTCCCGGCCCTTGGAGTAGTAGGCTGCCAGGGCCCCGGCCTCCTCGAAGGCCCGGTCCGGCACCTCCTCCTGGCCCTGTACCTTCAGGATCACGTGGGAGCCGGGAATGCCCTTGGCGTGGAACCACCAGTCATTTCCATTTGCCAGCTTGAAGGTCAGCTCCTCATTCTGGTAGTTATTCTTTCCCACATAAATATGATAGCCGTCGGAGGATATATAATGGAAGGGCCTGCTGGTAATCCTCGGAGCCTTGTCCCCTGCGCGGCGCTTTTTCACATAGCCGTATTCCATCAGCTCTTCCTTGATCTGCACGAGATCACTTTCTGTCTGGGCGATATCCAGCGAGGAGCTTATAGATTCCAGGTGGTCGATCTCCTGACGGGTTTCCTGGGTGAGCCTGCTCAGCGCCTCGTAGGTCCTCTTCAGCTTATTGTATTTATTAAAATGCTTCTGGGCATTTTCTCTGGCGGTAAGCTGGGGATCCAGAGGAATGGTGATCTCCTCGCTGGTGTAATAATTTAGGCAGGTGAAGGATTTTTCGCCTCCAGTGAGCTCGTAGCCGTAGGTGTTTAAAAGCTCCCCGTAAATCCGGTACTTCTCGCGCTTGTCCGTATCCTTTAGCTGCTTGGATTGGAGATCGTACTTTTTATATTCCCGCTCCAGCGCGGTCTGCACAATGCGCCGCAGATCCGCGGACTTCTGACGGATCCGGGTAATTGCGTCCCGAGAGGCATAGAAGTCCTCCAGCAGCGCGCTGATTGAGGCGTACTCCTTTCTGCTGTATCTTGGCCCGTCGAAGCAGGTCAGGGGAAGGGCAGCGTATTCCGTTGGCGTCTCCCCCTCATATACAATGGCAGGGGCGAAGCGGCCCGCCTTTACGTCCTCCATGAGGAGCGTCAGCGTGTGGTAGAGATGAAGCATCTCAGGCTCTGTGAGGGCATTGGCTGGATGATCGCTGTCCAGGGAGGCCAGGCAGCACAGCTCCTGAGCCATGATGGGGCTGATTCCCGTCAGCCGGCTGTAGAGGGCCTTCTGCAGGGGCATGGGGGCTCCGGCAAGCAGAGCGAGAAAATCCGTCTCGCTCACAGTGAGGGGATCCGCCTTGGCGATGGTCTGCGGTATAAAATATTCCCGGCCCGGCAGTACCTCACGGACAGAGCTCATGCTGGCGGACACGTGCTTGATGCTGTCAAGAATCGTGCCGTCCTCCCGGCAGAAAATGATGTTGCTGTGCTTGCCCATGATCTCTGCGATCAGCCGCTTCCGGCAGAGATCGCCCATCTCATCCAGGTGCTCCAGATGAAATTCAATGATGCGCTCCAGGCCCGGCTGTGTTATGGATAGAATCCGGGCGCTTCCAATGTGCTTGCGCAGGAGCATACAGAAGTTAGGGGCAGTCAGGGGACTGGTTTTATTTTTCCCTGTGAGGTAAATAAGGGGCAGACTGGCGCTTGCTGAAATCTGCAGCCGATAATTTTCCCGATTGTTCTTTATAGTAATAAGAAGCTCGTCCTTCTCCGGCTGCGCGATTTTTGAGATCCGTCCGCCCTCCAGGGCTCCTTTAAGCTCATGCACAAGATTTGCAATGGTAATTCCGTCAAATGCCATATATCGTCATCTCCTAACTGGTATTTGCTGTTTTGATTGTCCGCAGTCCTCCTGGGCAAAGGACATAACAGAGCCGTTACGATTGTAGCACAAATCAGGTGAATTTAAAAGTGCCATGTTGACTTGCCAAGTTGAATGAATTATAATACTATGGTAACTAATGAAAGAGAGGCAGCCAATATGTTAAAGAGCATGACCGGTTTCGGCAGATGTGAGCAGGTGACAGACCAGTATAAGATTTCTGTCGAGATGAAGGCCGTGAACCATCGATATCTGGATCTGGGGATTCGGATGCCCAAGAAATTCAGCCGCTTTGAGAATGCCGTCCGCACCTTTTTAAAGGAATATGTGAAGCGCGGCAAGGTGGACCTGTTTATCAGCTTTGAGGACTATACGGAGAGCGAGCTGTGTGTGAGATATAACCAGCGGCTGGCGGAGGAGTATGTGGACTGCTTCAAGAAGATGGAGGAGGCCTTTGGGCTCCCCAATGACATGACGGTGTCTGCCCTGGCCCGCCTTCCGGAGGTTCTCACGATGGAGCAGGTTCCGGAGGATGAGGAGCGTCTGTGGGAGATTCTGTCCGGTGCCCTGAAGGAGGCGGCGGAGAATCTGGTCCATTCCCGTGAGGCGGAGGGAGAGCATCTGCGCCAGGATCTTCTGGAAAAGCTGAATTATATGGAGGGCCTGGTTGCATTCATCGAGGAGCGCGCACCGGTTATTTTAAAGGAATACAGAGCACGTCTGGAGGATAAGGTCAAGGAGCTGCTGGACGGAAGCTCGATCGACGAGGGACGCATTGCCGCGGAGGTGGTGATTTACGCGGACAAGATCTGCGTGGACGAGGAGACCGTGCGGCTCAGAAGCCACATTGACAGCACGAAGAGGGAGCTGATGCAGGGCGAGAATGTGGGAAGAAAGCTGGATTTTATTGCCCAGGAGATGAACCGGGAGGCGAACACGATTATATCGAAGTCCAGCGATCCTGCCATATCGGATCAGGCTATCGCTCTTAAAACAGAGATCGAGAAGATCCGGGAGCAGATACAGAACATTGAATAAGGAGAATATATGGAGCAGCAGGGAATTTTAGCAGTGGTGTCTGGTTTTTCCGGAGCGGGCAAGGGAACACTGATGAAGGAGCTTTTGAAGCGCTATGACAATTATGCGCTTTCCATATCCGCGACAACCCGAAGCCCCAGGGAGGGCGAGGCGGACGGCCGGGAGTACTTCTTTATCTCGCAGGAGCGCTTTCAGCAGATGATAGAGGAGGACCGGCTGATTGAGTATGCCCAATATGTAAATCATTACTACGGCACACCCAAGGATTATGTGATGCAGCAGATGGCACAGGGCAAGGATGTGATCCTGGAGATTGAGATCCAGGGAGCTCTGAAGGTAAAGAAGCGCTTCCCAGATGCACTGCTGCTCTTTGTGACGCCGCCCAGTGCAGAGGAGCTCTGCCGCAGGCTGGTCGGCAGGGGGACAGAGACCCTTGAGGTGATCAATGCCAGACTGCGCAGGGCAGCGGAGGAGGCCTCCGGCATGGAGGCGTACGACTATCTGCTCATCAATGACGAGATTGACCGCTGTGTGGAGGAGATGCACAATCTGATCCAGCTTCAGCACCGCCGTACGGCATTCCATTTGGATTTCCTCAATCAGATGCGGGAGGAGCTGCGCCATCTGGATGTCAGGGGAACGGCATTATAATATTGAAAGGAGAATTCAACATGTTACATCCATCCTATACAGACCTCATCAACGTAGTAAACAGCGATATTGAGCCCGGCGAGCAGCCGGTTGTGCAGAGCCGCTATTCGATCGTTATTGCGGCCTCCAAGCGGGCACGGCAGCTGATTGCCGGAGAGGAGCCCCTGGTTGCGGGCGCCGCAAACAGAAAGCCTCTGTCCATTGCTGTGGACGAGCTGTATCATCAGAAGGTAAAGGTTCTTCCGGAGGAGGAGACGCCCTCTGAGGAGGAATAAATACGAGCCTGACGCCCTGCCCTATGCGGTGCGGCGTCAGAGGCCAGGGCTGCCGCAAGGATGCGTTGCGGCAGCCCGAATTATATGTATGCAGACAGTTCAGGACGGCGGGAAAACGGGATCCCTGCGGAGGGAGACGCCGTCCTGAACTGCTGTAGAAGTATATTTACATTTGGGAGAGACAAGGAATGGAAGAAAAAAAGCTGTTCTGCGTGTCCTTGGGATGTGATAAAAACCTGGTGGACACGGAAAAGATGCTCCGCCTTCTCAGAGATATGGGGATTGTCTTTACAGATGATCAGAAGGAAGCGGATATCATCCTTATCAATACCTGCTGCTTTATCGGAGATGCCAAGGAGGAGAGTGTGAATACCATCCTTGAGATGGCGCAGGAGCAGGAGGAGGGGCGCTGCAGGGCCTTGATTGTGACGGGATGCCTGGCACAGAGATATAAGGATGAAATTCTGCAGGAGATTCCGGAGGTAGATGCGATCCTGGGGACTACCTCCTGGGAGGAGATCGGCGGGGTCGTCCGGCGGATTCTGGGAAGCGGGGAGGAGCATGTGGCCTGCTTCCACGATCTGAAGGAGCTGCCCTCCGCATCTGGACGGATTGTGACCACCGGCGGGTATTATGCATTTTTAAAGATTGCGGAGGGCTGTGACAAGCGGTGCACCTACTGCATCATCCCCTATCTGCGGGGGCCGTACCGCAGTGTTCCCATGGAGGAGCTTTTGGAGGAGGCCAGAGAGCTGGCGCGCGGCGGCGTGCGGGAGCTCATATTGGTGGCGCAGGAGACGACACTCTACGGCGTTGACCTTTACGGGGAGAAATCCCTCCCCAGGCTTTTGCGGGAGCTGGCAAGGATACCGGAGCTTCGCTGGATCCGCATTCAGTACTGCTACCCCGAGGAGATCACGGAGGAGCTGATTGCGGTGATAAGGGAGGAGGAAAAGGTCTGCCACTATCTGGACATTCCGATCCAGCACGCCAGTGACCGAATTCTTCGGCGCATGGGACGGCGGACTACCCGTGCGGAGATTACGGAGCGGATCCGCCGCCTGCGGGAGGAGATACCGGATATTGCCCTGCGCACAACCCTGATATCCGGATTCCCGGGGGAGACCGAGGAGGACCACGAGGAGCTTCTGGATTTCGTGGATGAGATGGAATTTGAGCGCCTGGGCGTATTTCCCTACTCACCGGAGGAGGATACACCGGCCTATTCCTACCCGGATCAGGTCCCCCAGGAGGTAAAGGAGGAGCGGCGGGATGCCATTATGGAGCTTCAGCAGGAGATTGCCTTTGCCCGCTGTGAGGAGATGCGGGGTAAAATTCTCACAGTGATGGTGGAGGGAAAGGTGGCGGATGAGCCCGTGTATGTGGGGCGCACCTACATGGATGCGCCAAATGTGGATGGACTGATCTTTATCAATTCCGGTGAACTGTTTATGTCCGGCGATTTTGTCAGAGTCAAGGTGACAGGAGCCGCTGAGTATGATCTGATAGGAGAGGTGTACGATGAATCTGCCCAATAAGCTTACCGTTCTGCGCATATGCATGATTCCCTTCTTTGTGGCTGCGCTTTTGTACGCGGATGGAGCCAGCCAGAGCATGCGCCTTCTGGCAAATGTGCTCTTTATCGCGGCCAGCCTTACAGACCTTCTGGACGGAAAAATTGCCAGAAAATACAATCTGGTCACTAATTTTGGAAAATTTATGGATCCCCTTGCGGACAAGCTTCTTGTGTGCTCCGCTCTGATCTGCCTGATTGAGCTGGGACAGCTTCCCGCGTGGATTGTGATTGTCATTATCAGCCGGGAATTCATCATCAGCGGCTTCCGCCTTGTCGCAGCGGACAATGGCATTGTCATCGCGGCCAGCTACTGGGGCAAATTTAAAACAACCTTTCAGATGCTTGCGGTGATCCTGCTCATTTTTAATATTCCATCTCTGGCACTTTTGACAAATATTGTGCTCGCTGCCGCTGTGCTGCTCACCATCGTGTCGCTGGTGGATTATATTGTGAAGAATCATAAGGTGCTCACCGAAGGAGGAATGTGACATGACCATAGAAGAAGAGGTGGCAGGACTCCTTCAGCAGAAGAGGCTTACGATCGCCACAGCAGAATCCTGCACGGGAGGCTTGGTGGCTGCCCGCCTGGTAAGTGTGCCTGGGGTGTCAGAGGTGTTCATGGAGGGACTTGTAACCTACTCAAATCAGGCCAAGATGCGGCTTTTGGGGGTGAAGGAGGCCACCCTGGCCTCCTTCGGCGCAGTGAGCCGAGAGACGGCCGTGGAGATGGCCGAGGGCGGGAGAAGGCAGGCGGAGACGGATGTCTGCATATCCACCACAGGAATTGCAGGGCCCGACGGCGGAACAGAGGAAAAGCCGGTGGGGCTTGTATATATGGCCTGCTGCGTGAATGGGCGGACGGCTGTGAAGCGCTGTCAGTTTTCCGGTGACCGGCAGCAGATCCGCGGGCAGGCGGCAGAGACAGCGCTGGCGCTTGTGCGTTCCTGCCTTTTGGCCGAGCCGGAGACGCTTGCAGAAGAGAACCAGGGAAGAGGGGAGAACTGAGATGGAGAGAGCACGGGTAAAAAAGCAGCTGGGAGCCGCATGCAGCTATGCCTATTCCAGGCTGACACTGAACTACTATATGTATTATGATGCATCGCAGGAGGAGGATTTCCCTGAGAAAATTCTGGGGCCCTTGGCCGAGCGCTTTCACTCGCTTTTGGGCGGCTTCCTGCAGGGCAGCACATCCCTGGAGGAGCTGGACGCCCTGCGCAGCGAGGTGATCCGGGAGATGGAGCAGACCACTGCCTATACGGATATCCTTCAGGCCTATGAGTATGTATTGAACCGGCTGGAGGGAAGATTTGAGCCAAGGCTGATGGGAAAGGCCCGGCCGGCCGTGGATGCGGAGGAGACGGCCTGGGAGATTATGGCGCATATAAGGGAGGTTGGAGATGCCGCCTCCATAAATCAGCGGATTCAAAATATCGTGGGGCAGCTGCCTGTGCGGCTGACGAAGGCCAAATTTTTTGCCATGGTGGAGGAAGGGCTTTCGCTCTATATTGGAAGCCCCCGCGAGAGCCTGGACGACATGATTGGCCTTCTGCGCTCGGAGGGACTGATGCATCAGCCAAAGGCCCATGCGGAGGGCTATGAGGAGCTGGAGCGGTTTCTGGAAAGCTGCCGGGAGACAGATTATGCCCAGCTGGACGCGAAGACCTATCGGTATCTGACCGGGGAGCTTGAGAGGATAGGGGAGATTCTGGCGAATCTGACCTGGAATATAGTTCTGCTGATGAATCTGGTCAATGATCTGTATCTTATCTTCCTCACAAGAGAACATGTTCTCATGGGAGCAGCAGAGGAAAAGAAAATGCTTGGAATTCTCAGCGATATCCAGACGCTTTTTGCTTCCGGAGCAGGGGAGATTCCCGAAGAGATTACGCAGAGCCTGACCTTTCTGGAGGGAAAGCAGGAGGCATTCTTTGAGCAGTGGATGCGTGTACAGAGCTCTGAAGAGGAGCTGCAAAGGGAGGAGGCCCCTGTGCGTGACCTTCTCCGCCAGGTGGAAACCCTGATGTCCGGCAGCTCTTTTATGGAGTTTAGGCGTCCGGAAGCATCGCAGGAGGAGGTGACCCGCGCGTATCTGACGGAGGCCGAGCAGGAGCTTTTCCAGAGCCTGAGCGCTTCCTGGAAGGGTCAGCCAAGGGTTTTGGTCAGGGCGGCTATGGCCAAAATTCTTTCCCGGCTTCCTGTATTTTTCCAATCAGCCCAGGAGCTCCACGCATATATTCAGAACAGTCTGGAGGCATGCGAGGACGAGGCGGAGCGGGAGGCGTCGGTGCGCCTAATCCGCATGATTTTGGACGAGGAGATGGAGTAAAATGATCTGGTGGAAGCACCTGTACATGGGGGACAAGGCTTCCGCATGGAGGCCGCAGATCCTGGAGGGGATCCGCCTGGGAAGAAAAATGCCGGGCATCTATGTGATTACACCTCCTGCAAGTGGGAATCATATATTCGACATCCGGCCCGTCTCCCTTCTCACAGAAGAGGAGAGAAGGGGAGAGACGCCTCTGATACTGGGCACAGCCCTGGGATATGGCGAGGCCTGCCAGGTTGTCCGGCAGATGGTGGATGATATGTACCGCTCTACAGGTGCCTTTGACTGGCAGCAGTATATGGATTTTTTGGAGGCGAGATGATCCAGGGAGCAATATTTGTGCTGAAGCTTTTAGGCATTCTTCTGCTGGCAGTCCTTCTGTTGCTTCTGGCCGCTGTGCTCTGCGCGCTTTTTGTGCCGGTCCGTTACCGGATAAGGGGGGAGCTCCCGGAGGGCGGAGCCGATGCTTTCGGGGAGGGAAAAATCTCCTGGCTGTTCGGCATGCTTTCTGTGCGGGGACGGTTTGAAAGGAAGGGCGGACTGCGTCTCAGAGCCAGCCTTCTGGGCTTTACCCTGTGGAGACGGGGGGAGGACAGCGGTGAGGATGACGTAAGACCGCCGGAGAGCGGAGAGGATGTGCAGCCGGATGGATATCGGACGGATGCCGAGGCCGGTGACAGAAGCACAGGCGAATCCCGCAGCAGCCAGGGGCAGGAGGCAGACGCGCCTTCCCTGGATTCCGCTCCGGCGGAGCATGGCAGTGAAATGGATGCTGTGCAGGAGGAGGAGCAGGAGGAAGAGAAGGAGGCGCCTGCTTTGGGCCTTGTTGAGAGAGCAAAGCGCAGGATACGGAATTTCTTTGAAAAAATATATAGGGCTCTGCGAAAACTGGCGTTTTCATTTCTGGCATTTTGTGGTAAGCTAAAGGAGACAGCGCATAAGGCTGAAAAAGCCAAGGAATGGTTCTCCGATGAAAAGAATCAGGAATCGCTCCAGCTTTTGCTCCGGCAGGCCAGGCGGCTGGCTGCCCACGGGCTTCCCAGAAGGGGCAGCGGGGAAATCACCTTTGGCTTTGAGGATCCCGGCCTGACAGGACAGGTGCTGGCGGCGGCTAGCCTGGTATATCCCTTCTGCCATAGACAGTTGAGGATTTATCCTGTATTTGACAGAAGGATTCTGGAGGGACAGTTCGATTTCCAGGGGCGGATTCGATCTGCCTATGTGCTTTGGCTGGCCTGGGAGATATACCGGGATAAGCATACCTGGCGCATGATACGGAGATGGCTGCGGCGCGGATAGGCATTCCCCTGAGGCATCTACTATATAAAGAAGGAAAAGGATTAGAATATGGCGGAAAATCAATTCACATCCACAATTGAATCATTGTTTAAAGGGCTTGATCAGTTTGTGACGACAAAGACCGTGGTGGGAGAGCCGGTGCAGGTGGGTGAGACGATCATCATACCTCTGATCGACGTGACCTGCGGGATGGCAGCTGGAGCATTCGCAGAGGGCGCAAAGCAGAAGCAGCGCGGCGGCGGCGGAATGAGCGCTAAGATGAGTCCCAGTGCGGTTCTAGTGATCCAGGGAGGCGTCACCAAGCTGGTGAATGTGAAGAATCAGGACGCTGTCACCAAGGTAATCGATATGGCGCCTGATCTGATCAACAAATTCCTTGGAGGCAGACCGCCCATATCGGAGGAGACAGTCCAAGCGGCAAGGGACACAGCGGCCGCATATGAAAAGAAAAAAAAGCAGATGGATGCGCAGTGAGGCAGGCGGTGCCCCTGCCTGGCCATCATGCGGCCTCCACAGAAATATGTAAAAAAAAAAAAAAAAAGCTCC
>CALWMT010000037.1 GCA_944382045.1 uncultured Enterocloster sp.
CAGAACAGAGCAATGGTCAGCTCCACCACACCGAGGTTGGAGGCCAGGTGGCCGCCGGTATGGCTGATCTTCTCAATCAAAAATTCCCGTATTTCCTGAGCCAGAACCCTAAGCTCCTCCTGGGAGAGTGCTTTGATCTCCTCAGGCCCCTTTATCCGCTCCAATATCATACTATCCTACTTCTCCCTGCCTGCCAAATACTGAATCAGGCTTTCCAGGAATTCGTTGCTTCCCAGCTTGTCCAGATCCTCCGCTGCCTCCCTGGAAAGGCGCTCCACTTCCTTCTTTGCCTTGTCCAGCCCCTCAAGGGTGACATAGGTCGTCTTCTTGTTCCTAGCATCGCTTCCCGCAGGCTTGCCTGTGGCGGCAGCATCGCCTGCCACATCCAGAATATCATCCTGGATCTGGAAGGCCAGGCCCAGCTTCGAAGCCAGGCTCTCCACAATCCTGCAGTCCTGATCCGCTGCTCCGCCAAGCACCGCTCCGATGAGCATAGAGGCCTCAATCAGAGCGCCTGTCTTTAGGCGGTAAATGAAATCCAGCTTATCCTTGGGAATCGGCCCTCCTGCCAGCTCCACATCCACGGTCTGACCGCCGATCATACCGCAGACACCGGTCTTGCGGGCCAAAATGCCCATCGCCCGGCCCACCCGGGCCAGCTCGTCCCCATCCTGCGCGGCCTCAAATGCCTTTGCCGCTGTCTCCACAGCGTACATCATAAGGGCGTCCCCGGCAAGAACACCGATATCCTCCCCGTACTCCGCCCAGGTGCTTGCCTTGCCCCGGCGCATCATGTCGTCATCCATACAGGGGAGATCATCGTGCACCAGAGAGGAGGTGTGAATCATCTCAATAGCCGCCATGAACGGCTTCACCGTATCGAGAAGCTCCCCGGTAAAGAGGCAGCACATTTCCTGCATGAACAGAGGGCGCAGCCGCTTTCCTCCTGCCCGCATGCTGTAATTCATTGCCTCAAGGATCGTCCTCTGATCGCCGCTCTCCTCCGGAAGATACGTTTCAATCAGAGCCTCCACCTCCCTCGTCTTTTCCTCCAGCTCCTTTTTAAAAGTTTCCCTATCACTCATCGTCATCACCCTCACTCAATATTAAAATCTGTTTTTCTACTTTATCAATCTGTCCGCTCAAGGCCTTCACCAGCTTCATGCCTTCCTCATACCCTGCAAATGTCTCCTCAAGAGAACGATCCCCAGCTTCAAGCTCTTTTATAATCTCCTCGAGCCTGGAAAAATTTTCTTCTATCCCTTGGCCTGCCGCCTGCGTCTCAGGAGCCTGCACTTCCTCCGTCTTCTTCCTGGGCATAGCTGTCCCTTCCTTTCTCCACAAATACTTCCTCCACAAGGGCCTTCAGACGGCCGTCTGCAAGCTGTACCTGAATCCGGCTTCCCGGCTCTGTCAGAGCTGCAGAGCGGACAGGCCTTCCTGTCCTGTCTGTCACATATCCATAGCCTCCCCTAAGCCTCTTAAGCGGGGAAAGGCCGTCCAAACGGCCTGCATCCACAGCCAGCCTATGCCTTGCTCCCGTGAATGAGCGCTCCATCGCACGCACCAGGAGCTCTCTGCCGGCAGTCAGTGCCTGCCTGTCCCTGAGAATCCGCCCCCTTGCATTCTCCGTAAGCCGGCCCTCTATATCCGCCAGCCGCTGGCGCATCTCATTCACCTGCCGCTGGGGACTGTAAAGCGCAAGCTGCATCCGGCTCCGGGCAAGCTGGCCCTTTCTTTTCTCCAGAGAAAGCTGCATCAGACGGTCCAGCCTTTTTCTTTCAGAGGCCAGCTGCTCCTCAAACTGATGCCAGTCAAAGACCGCCAGCTCCGCCGCCGCAGAAGGAGTAGGCGCCCGCAGGTCCGCCACATAGTCTGCAATTGTCACATCTGTCTCATGACCCACAGCGGAGATCACCGGAGTCCTGCAGTTGAAGATGGCTCTCGCCACACGCTCTTCGTTAAAGGCCCACAGATCCTCAATCGATCCGCCGCCTCTTCCCACGATGAGCACATCTAACCCCATGGCATCCAGCGTCTCGATTCCCCGGACAATGCTGGCCGCCGCCCGCTCTCCCTGAACCTGAGCCGGGCAGAGCACCAGCTGTACATAGGGATTCCTGCGGGCAGAGATATTCATAATATCCCGGATGGCTGCCCCTGTGGAGGCCGTCACAACCCCCACGCGGAGAGCGAAGCGGGGAATTGGCTGCTTGTAGCAGGCGTCAAACATCCCCATCTCCAAAAGCTCCGCCTTCAGCCTCTCAAACCTGGCATACAAATCTCCCGTCCCGTCCCGCTCGATCTTCCGGACATAGAGCTGATATCTTCCATCTCTCTCGTACACATCCACGGACCCTGTGGCTGTCACCTGCTGGCCCTCTGCCAGCGTAAAGCTCAGCCCCTTCCTCTGGCCTGCGAACATAACGGCGGCAATCTGTGCGCCGCCGTCCTTCAATGTAAAATAAATATGGCCGGATGTGTGGTACTTACAATTAGAGACCTCGCCCCTGATGGAAATACGGTTTAGAGCGAAGTCCTGGGTAAACATGTTCTTTATATATGCTGTCACCTGTGACACAGAGTAAACACTGGCCATCTCAAGGCTGTCCCTTCTCCAGCGCAGTCTCGCCGGCAGGCGCCTCCGGCGCCTCCTCTCCTGCTGTCCTCTCCTCATGGATAAACTTTGCCAGTATGCCATTTACAAAGGAGGGGGAATCCTTGCCGCCAAACTTTTTGGCCAGCTCCACAGCCTCATTGACTGCAACCTTTTCCGGAACCGCGCTGTCAAGCTGCATCTCATACAAGGCCTGGCGCAGAATCGTCAGCTCTACCTTTCCCATGCGCCGGGTCTTCCATCCGGCCGCTGCCTGGTCAATCGCATGATCCAGCTCTGGTATCTTGTCGATGATCGCTGCCGCTCTCTCCTGAAGATAGGCTGCATTTTCTGGATCTAAATCTACTTTGTGAAGGATCTGAAGAATCCCCTGGGAATCCTCCACCTCTTCCTCCGGCGCCTCCAGGTACTGCTCAAGCTGTGCCTTGGCCTCCTCCGCAGTGGGATAAAAATCCGCTGAAAACAGCATCTTAAAGCAGTGCTCCCGCAATTCTCTTCTGGTCATTCTTTCGTCCTTTCTCTGGTCCTTCCATGCCGTCCTGCGCGGCACCGCACCGTCTTAACTGCCGCCTCCAAAGGGCCGCAATTTGTGCAGCAGTTACATTATAACAAACCAACTGCATAAAAACAACAAAAAAAGTGTCATCCCTCGTTCATGTTCACACCGGCCACCCGGATATTCACATCCAAAACCACCAGTCCCGTCATGTTCTCAATCGCCGCGCTGACCTTCTCCTGCACCTGGCTGCAGACAGACGGAATGCTGTATCCATACTTGATCGTCAGGGCTAAGTCCACAGAGACATGGTCCTCTGTCACCGCCACCTTCACACCCTTGCCGGGATTCCTCATCCCCAGCCTTCCGGTAAATCCGCTGCCCATGGAATCTACTCCATCCACCTCTGAGGCTGCCAGTCCGGCAATAACCGCTACTACCTCATCTGCGATCTGTACATCCCCTATCTTCCTTCCCTGTCCCACAGAAATGCTGCGCTCTTCGTCTGCCATCTTATCTACCTCCTCAGCCGCTGCCTTTAACGGCGTTCATATGTCCATTATACCAAATCCGCCAAACTCTGTATAGGCCAATTTTCATGCGGTTTCCCACTGGGTGCGGGCTTCGCAGAAAAGCCTCCCGGCCATCTGTCCGCAGCGGCCGGAAGGCTTCCTATGTTTTCTTTTACTCCGCCATGTTCAGCAGGGTGATAATGATCTGATCCGCTCCCACCTCCGCCTTTCTCTTTACAATGTCCTCAATCTGGGCCCTCTGAGGATCCGTAATAGAGGAGGCGTTGATGACCACGTCCACCTTATCACTGCTGATGCTCACCACTGGATCTGCAAATCCCTTTGCGATCAGAAGCGTCTCTGCCGCATTTTCCTTCTCCGATATCTCTGTCATCTGAATCATGTCCTGGATAGCCTGCTGCTTGGAGGCCTCATCAATACTGCTGCTGTTGATCAAACTCATCAGGGTTTCCTTGTTGCGCGCCCGCACCTGTTCTCTTGACAGCTGCACATTTGCTATGTAGTCCGCCACACTCATGCCGCTGGTCAGCACTGCCTCCCCCGGATTCTCAAGGCCGGTCTGGGCAGTGTCCCCGTCCTCCTGCGCCGCTGCCAGGGCATCTCCCTCCGGCGCATCCTGCGCTGCCAGGGCTTCCCCGCCGGCTTCCTCCCCGCCGGCCGGCTGATCCTCCTCAGCCCGGGCCATATCTCCGCCAATGGTCTCCGGAACTGCCTCCTCCACCCCGGCCTCCAGCTCCGTAAAATCCTGGTCAAGGCTGGGGATCTCCTCCAGCTCACCCTCCCCTGTCAGGGCTGCCGCCTGGTTTTCCGCCAGGATATCCGCATCGGAAATATCCATCGCCCCCGCCTCATACACGCCGCTGCCAGCCGCCAGATCTCTCTTCCCGGCATAATTCAGATAGCCGGCTGCCGCAATCATAACCGCCAGGGTGGTTATGATGATCTGGTTGCGGCGGAAAAGGCGCTTCATGCTCATGTCCCTTACGTGATCCTTCACCTGCTTGATATTCCTGATTTTCATGTCCTGCACTCCTTTTTTATTCCACCCGCTTTAATACTTTTATTTTATGTGGCGGCAAGCCAAATAATGCTTCCATGGCCTGGGAAATTTCCGACTGGAGCGCAGGACTCCCCCCGCCCTGGGCACTGATGATTATTCCGGATATCTCTGGAAGCAGCTCCTTCTCCACCACAGGGGAGGCGCCGCTCCCCGTCCCCTGTCCGGCAAAAACCGTATTCTCCTCCCATTGGCTGGAGGAGGCCTCCCTCGTCCCCCCAGCGGAATCAGTCTCCCTTGTGGTGTCCGAGGATTCCGCCCGGTCAACCCGCAGAACCTTTTCTCCAGAGGACCTGAGAACCACCATCACATCCACGGCCCCCACGCCGTCCACAGAGCTGAGAATGGACGCAATCCGCTTCTCCAGGCCTGCCTCATAGGAATCCAGCTCCCGGCATCCCTCTGATCCGCTGTCCGCCTGCCCGCGCTCTGGGCCCTGAACAGCGGATGTTTCGAAGGAGCTGCCCTGCCCTCCCTCTTCCCTCTCGGCCTCCTCCCTCCCCCCTTCTCCAGGCAGGGGAATTGCAAGAATCATGAGAACCGCGCCGGCCGCAAGCAGGATAATCCATTTTTCTTTAGTCATCCTGTTCCATAATTTCGATATCTGACTCCTCCAATCCATAATACCGCGCCACCTTTCCCTTAAAGCTGCTGATCTGCTGTGAATCCTCTTGACCTGTCTCCCGCCTGCCTGCGGGGCTTAAACCGCTTTTGCCCGACGCCGTATCCCCATTCACCGCAATCTCCACAGGCTCCACCCGAATCTCCCCTAAGGCCCCTGCATCCTGCGGCTTTAAAAGGTACAGCCTTACCCGGCAGACCGTTCCCCAGTCCTCCTCCTCTTCTCCAAAAGCCAGCTCCACCTTGGCCACATCCAGCCCAGCCTCCTCCGCCATCTCCCCGATCTCCCTCTCTGCCGCCTGGCGGTACTGGCTCAAAACCGCTTCCCGCCGTTTTCCGTCTACCGCCCACATCTTCTCCTTCAGCTCCTCTGCCTCTGTCTTTACAGAAAAATACGCAAATAAGCGTTGGATCTGCTGGTCCAGACCCGTCCCGCCAAGCAGCGGTCCAAACGTCAGCAGGATCAGCAGCGCGCCGGCAAAAAAGCGGATATACTGCTCATATTTGGCATCTGCCAGAAGATTGCACGCAGCGGACAGGAAAATCATAAAGTAAATAACATTCTTCACCCAGCTATAAAGAGCTTCCACGTCTCCTCCTCCCTCATGCGGCAAGGTAGCGCACATTAGACGCCCCGCAGGTGATGGCAATCGCCAGCAGAAAGAGCAGAAGCGAATACAGCTGAATTTTTAACAGCAGCCAGTGCCCTTTTGCCACTCCTGCCGCACAGGAAACCATGCGCTTATCACAGACAGGCTCCATGACAGCGGCCGCGCACTGATACAGGGCCATGAGAACCCCCAGCTTCACCGCAGGCGCCAGAACCAAAAGGCCCAGCACAATTGCTCCTGCCGCCCCTATGCTGTTTTTAATAAGCACACCGGAGCCCAGCACCACCTGTGCCGCAGCGCTGGCCCCAGCCCCCAGTCCGGGGATCATTTCTAACACCCGTCTGGCGCCCGCCTGGGCCGCGCCATCGGCATAGGGAAGAACCATGGCCTGAATCAGGTGAAGTCCCAGAACTGCTCCCATCAGCGTCTTGAGGCTTACATCCACTGCCTTCTCCAAAAGCTCCGTGAGCCTTGTGAGAAACGGCTCACGCACCGCATGGCCTCCCAAAACCAGGAGAACATAAATTTTTACCAGAGTCAGCAGAATACCGCCGCAGATCCACTGCACCAGTGCCGCGGCGCCTATGGACGTCTCATACATAGCCAGGGCAGATGCGCTTCCCCCAGCGAAGGCAGCTGCCAGAAAATAGGCCGGCATCAGAAGTCTCATAAACTCCAGAATTTGTTCCAGGGACTGGGAGGCCATGTCCAGGCTTGCGAGAAAGCTCGCTGCAAGACAGGCGAAGAGAAGCAGATAGGCGGCAAAAAATCCTGCATCAGACACCTGCCTTCCCTTGAAGGCCGAAGAAATGTGGGTAAAAATGGCTCCCAGCATACCGATCAACGCCGCCTGGGCCAGCAGACTCCCCCCCTCCTTTGCCTCGCCGAGAAGCAGTCCCTCCACACTCTGTCCTATCAGAAGCAGAAGCTGGTCCACATTCCCGGAGGCGGCTGCCTTTACCAGCTCCCAAAAGGAGAGGCTCTGATCTCCCGCCTCTGTCTGTCCCAAAAACTGGTCCAGCTGTGCAAGCTCCTCCTCTATTTCCAGAAGCCCTGGCAGCCCATCATCCTCCTCTGGGCCCGTCTCCTCCTCATTTTCCCAGGCAGACGCTTTCTGAGCCGCCCAGACGCTTTTCGGACAGCCCAGAACAAAAGGTGCTGTCAAAAATGCTGTCAGAAAAACGGCTGCCAAAATTTCTCCCGCCCTCCTGCTTTTCCCATTTTTCCTGTTTCTCACCTGCATCCTCCGCCTATCCCAGGAATCTCTCCAATGTGCCCAGGAGCGCAAGAAGTATGGGCATGCTCAGAGCCAGAATCGAAAGCTTCCCAAAAATTTCCAGCTGATTTCCCAGTGAGCCATAGCCCGCATCCCGGCACATGCCCGCAGCAAATTCCGTCACATAGGTGATCCCCACCATTTTCAGCAGTGCCTCCAGATAAGGCCGGCCAATCCTTATATAGGCAGCAGCCTCCTCCAGCGCTCCCATAATTCCTGAAAGCTTTGATCCGCTATAGTAAAAAAGGAACAGGCCGGCTGCAAGCACCACATAGGTTCCATATACACCTCCCGTGCCTTTTAGCTGCAGGGCAGTCAGCACCGCTGCAATCCCCACAGCTGCCATGACAATAATTGACATTGGATCTCCTTTCCTACAGAGCGAAGAGCTTTTTCATTGTCTCAAACAGATCATATATGTAGGGCAGTATCCAGAAGAGCACAAGAACCAGTCCGGCCAGGCTCGTGAGAAAGGCCTGCTCATCCCGGCCGCTGTGCTTGAGCACCTGGCAGATTACGGAGACCAAAATTCCCACCGCTGCTATGCGAAATATCAGATTTACATCCATCGTCCCCTCCTTCCCGGCCTTACAGGAGAACGAGAATGAGGAACATTCCTCCGGCTGCCCCCAGACTTGTGTACAGACGGCACCGCTCCCTCCCATGCGCTCTCAAATATTCAATTGAAAGCTCCAGCTGCTCCAGATACAGAAGGAGCGTGCGCTCCTGCATGTCCACATCCAGATACCCCAGGTGCTCCCCCAGAGCTTCCAGCTGCTCCCAATCCTCCCGCGTCAGCACGGGAAGCTCCCTCTCCGCCTGGCTCACGGCATCCTTCCATACTGCGGCAAGGCTCTCGCCCTCCCGGCCGGCGATCCCCCCTGCAGCCCGCTCAAAAAGCTGGCCCAGGCAACCCTCCTCCCGCCGGCCCACCCGCCTTAGTGCCTCCTCAAGGGCGGTATGGCCATAGGTAATTTCGCCCTTCAAAAAATACACCATCCGCCGCAGGGTCTCCAGCGCTCGAAGCCTCCCCCTCCACTGGCTGGCGAGCCACAGCCCCATTCCCCAGGAGGCACACAAAATGCAGATGCCTCCCAGCCATTTTCCTATCATGTGCTTCCCCTCCTTCCCAATCCCACAGCCCTTCCTTCTCCGTCATATATCCCCTCAATCCGGCCCACCCGGCCTTCCCCCGCAAGCAGGACCAGCCGCTCGAATATCCCCTCCTCCAGAAGTCTTCCCAGCCCTCTCTTTCCCCGGACCTCCTCCAGGCTCCTGCCGTGGGCGGATGCAGCAAGGGCACAGCCGCAGCTGCCCGCATATTCGGCAGCCCCCGCGTCCTCCTCCCCTCCGATCTCGTCCACAGCGATCAGGGACGGGGACATAGACCGCACAAGCATCATCATCCCCTGGGACTTGGGGCAGCAGTCCAGCACATCCGTGCGCATGCCCAGGTCATTCTGGGGGTGTCCCTCCCAGCAGGCTCCCAGCTCCGACCGCTCATCCACCACGCCCACGGACATGCCGGGAATCCATGTGCCCCCGGGCCCGGCCTGGCAGCCATCCGAGGCCTGCCGGATGATGTCCCGCAGCAGCGTTGTCTTTCCCCTGCGGGGAGGAGAAATAATGAGTGTGCTGTAAAAATGGCCATCCCTCCCATAGAGGAAGGGCATCACCCGGTCCGCACAGCCCTTTTTCTCGTGCGCCACACGCACATTGAGAAAAGAAATGGAGCGCATCACCCGGACCGTGCCGTTCTCCGCCATCACCCGGCCGGCCACTCCCACCCGGTGGCCGCCCTGTATAGTAAAAAAGCCCTGCCGCAGCTCCTCCTGCGCTGCGTACAGCGAAAAACGGCTCATCAGCTCCACCGTCTCCTCAATGCATTCCCTCTCCACAATGAAAAGCCCTTCCTTAGGACATCCCCCTGCAGGATGGACCAGCCTGCCTCCGGCGCTGAGCGCCAGCTCAGTCTCCCCGCATATAATAAAAAGGGGCCTGCCTGCCCGCAGGCGCAGCTCCTGAATCTCTCCTGGATCTGCCCCTGACCGCTCCAAAAGCTCCCGCAGCCTGCGGGGAAATATTTTGAAAATATATTCCTCCCCTGCCATATGCCCGCCTCCTTTTATCTCAATATATGAGACAGGCTCCGCTTTATGCCTGGCAGCGTTCTCAGACCTAAAAAAATAGGCTTGACTTTAATACGATTTCGTACTATAAGCAGATCTGCGAGGAGTGGCTGATCCCCAAGACAACGGTGAATACAATTATACGGGAGTGGCAGAGGGAAGGAATTATCGTTCTGATTCCTGAGAACCGGGGACGTGAAAAAAATATATGTCTCACGGATAAGGGACGCGCCTGGGCGAAGGAGCTCCTGACCCCGGTCTACCGGGCAGAGCAGGCCGCCATGGCGCGCACGGTTCAAGAGTTCTCCCCGGAGTTTATCCGCGCTCTGGAGCATTTCTGCGGGTATCTCCAGGACGCCTTCGAACAGCCCTCCTAAACAGCTTCAGATTTGACGGAAAATAATAACAGAGGTGCTTATGAATTCAGATCTTCTTTTTTCTAAAACGCCGCCCGTGAAGCTCTTCTTCACAGCGGCCATGCCGGGGGCCGTAAGCATGCTGGCCTCCGCCCTTTACCAGCTCTTTGACGGAATTTTTATCGGGCATTTTCTGGGGGAGACCGCCTTTGCGGCCTTAAACTTCTCCATGCCCCTGGTCATCATCAACTTTGCCCTGGCAGATCTCATTGGCGTGGGATCCTCTGTCCCCATCGCCATCAGCCTGGGAAAGGGGGAGAAAAAGGAGGCGGACAATTTATTTACCATTGCCTGCCTCCTCATCGTTATCACGGGAGCCCTCACCGGCGCACTGCTCTTTGCCGCTGCCCCGGCTCTCATCGGACTTATGGGCGCCAAGGGGGAGATGGCCCGTCTGGCCGCCCAGTACCTGCGGGTTTACGCCCTCTGCTCCCCGGTGACCACCATCATCTTCGCCATGGACAACTACCTGCGCATCTGCGGGCAGATTAAGGGAAGCATGTTTTTAAATATTTTCATGTCCGCAATCACTGCGGCGTTAGAGTTTACCTTCCTCTATGTGCTCGGCTTAGGTATATGGGGCGCGGCCCTGGCCACCTGCACGGGCATGATTGTCTGCGCTCTCATCGCCCTCATTTCTTTCCTCAGGGGAAGGATGACCCTGCGCTTTGTGCGGCCTGTCCTAAATCCCTGGATGATCCGGCGCATCGTGTCCTGCGGAAGCCCCAACTTCCTCAACAACCTGGCGGGCCGGATCACCTCCATCCTGATGAATGTGCTTCTGCTGGGCTATGGCGGGGAGTCGGCGGTTTCCATCTACGGCATCCTCATGTACGCGGAGGGCTTCATCCAGCCCCTGCTCTACGGCATGTGCGATTCCCTCCAGCCTGCGGTGGGCTACAACTGGGGAGCCGGAGCCTACGCGCGGGTGCGGGCCATTGAGCGTTGCTGCTTTACGGCCAGCGCCATACTCTCCGCCCTGTCCCTGGCGGTTCTCTGCCTCTTTCCCGCCTTCATCACCCGGCTCTTTCTCCCGGATGGAGACGCTGCATTTATGGCGGAGTCCTTAACCGCTCTGCGGATTTTCGCCCTGACCTACCTGACCCGCTGGTTCTCCTTCGCCGCTCAGAGCTATATGCTGGCCGTGGGAAATGCCCTTCCCGCCTCCCTGCTCTCAGTGGCAAACGCCCTGGTCTTCCCGGTGCTCCTGGTCGTCCTCTTAAGCCCCTTAGGCCTCACCGGCCTCTGGCTCAACTTCCCCGGCTCCTCCGCCCTCACCGGCGTGCTGGCCCTGGGAGTGATGCTTTGGTTTGGGCGGGAGCTTGCGCGGCTGCAAGCACGCGCCGCCAAGCGCACCATGATTTAACACGGCTATTCAGAAAGGAAGGGGAGTGACCCGCGTGTGTCACTCCCCTCCGCTTCATAGGATTATTTCTTTCACCATCCCAGACGGCTTCCCGGTTTATTTTTTCTTGCTCTCCAGCTTATTTAAGCTCATATCATTGTAAGCCTTCTCGTCCAGGCTTCCCATATGCTTGTCAACCACCAGCGCGTTGGTCAGAGATCCGGTAACGTTCAGCATGGTTCTGGGCATGTCGATGATGGGGTCAATGGCCAGGATGGGGCTTACCATGGCGAACTGGGCGCCCATGCCCACGCCGGACAGGCCTACGGAGGCTGCCATGGTAGCGGTGCCGGGGATACCCGCGATTCCCAGGGATCCGATGGTCACAACGAAGATGGTCATGACAATCATGGTGATGTCAATGGGCGTTCCCGTCACATTGCACACGTAGATGATTAACAGGGAGGGGAATACGCCCGCGCATCCCTGCATGCCTGCGGTTGTACCGAAGCCGGCCACAAAGCTTGCCGTACCGGAGTCCACACCCAGCTTCTTGGTCAGCGTCTCAATGGTCATAGGAAGGCAGCCCACGCTGGAGCGGGAGGTAAATGCCATCAGCATGGCTGCATAGCACTTCTTCAGATATACCATGGGGTTCAGGCCGTGAACGGTCAGCAGGATCAGCTGGATCACAAACTGGATTGCCACTGCCAGGTACAGCGCCGCAATGAACTTGCCCACCTCGATGATGGAGGCCAGGCCTCTCTGGGCAATGGTGTTGGCAAGCAGAGCCGTAACCGCCCAGGGCATGTAGTCCAAAATCAGCAGAGCCATATTGATCATAGCCTTGTGGGCCGCGTTGATCAGGTCGTAAAGGGGCTTGGCCGCTTCCTTGCTCTCATAGTTGATCCACCAGATGGCAAGGCCAAGGAAGGCGGAGAAGATAACCAGGCCGATAATGTTGCTGTCCACCATAGCTCCCACGATGTTGCCGGGGATCAGGTTCTTGATGGTGGTAGCCACAGGGGTAATCTCCTTTGCCGTAGCGGTTCCGTCCTCAACCAGGGAGGCGCCCTGTCCCACGCCGAGAATCATGCCCACTGCAACGCCGATGACAGCCGCGATGGCCACCATGCCCATGGTCACGGCGATGGTCCTCTTTACCAGGAGACCCATGGTCTTTCCCTGCTGCATGTTGATGATAACCTGCATGATGGAAACCATAACCAGGGGAACCACGATCATCTTAATCAGGTTGATGAAGCCGTTGCCCACCATGTCGAACCAGGTGGTGGTCTCCTTAACGAAGGTCACGTCCAGGGGCGCGTCCGGGAAACCGGCCACAACCTGGATGGCCAGGCCCAGCACAAGGCCCATGCCCGTGCCGATCATAACGACTGCGGCGAAATCCATGTGCTTCTTGTGGTACAGCACGTGAATCAGGTAAAACAGGACCGCAAGCACTGCCAGAAAAACAATTGTTTTTACATCACTTATCATTAAAAAGCTTTGAAAAAATACGTTATCCATACTCTAAATCCCTCCTCTTTGGCTGCTGCTACATAAAGTTGTACTCTGTGACAATCCTCTCACGTCCCGTCGTCACATCCGTAAAGTACTCGTAATAGCTGATACCTAAAAATGAACCGGAAATGTTGTAAAGGTTCTCGAAGCCTCTTCCCTTTAACGCCATAATCCCGTTGTAGCTCCTCTGGCTGGTCCTGCAGTGCAGATATACCGGGCGGTCCTTGGGGATCTCGCCGGCTCTCTGCCGCAGCTCGCCCAAGGGGATGTTCACCGCGCCCTTTAAGTGGCCTGCCGCGTACTCTCCGGGCGTCCGCACATCCACAATATAGGCCCCACTCTCCACCAGGCCGCGAACCTCGCTCACATGAACCTGCTTAAAGACGCCGTGGAGAACATTGAGGCCAACCAGGGCCGCCAGGTTCACAATATCCCTTGCCGTGCCGAACACCGGGGAATAGCACAGCTCCAGCTCCTTCAAATCCTCCAGGGTTCCGCCCATGGTGATCATCGCGGCAATCACGTCGATCCGCTTGTCCACATTTCCCTTTCCTATGGCCTGGGCCCCCAGGATCTTTCCGGTGGGAACCTCGAACACCAGCTTAAAATGAACCGGGGAGCTTCCCGGCATGATCCCCACCCTGTCCATGGCCATGGTGTACACAGAGTCGCAGGGAATCTGGTTCTGTCTGGCCGTCTTTTCATTGAGGCCCGTGGCGGCTGCGTTAAGGCCAAAAATCCGGACTGCGCAGGAGCCGATGACACCCTTATTTCTGCCGCCGATGCCGTACATGGCGTCCGCCGCCGTCCTGGCCTGCCTGAGAGCCGGTCCCGCCAGGGGAAGCTTTGCCGGCCTGCGGGTCAGGCTGTTGTACACCTCGATGGCGTCTCCCACCGCGTAGATGTGGGGATCGCTGGTGCGAAAATCCGGTGTCACCTTGATGGCGCCCGTCTCGCCCAGCTCCAGCCCGGCCTCCTTAGCCAGGGATGTCTCGGGCGCCACGCCGATGGCAAGCACCACCACGTCAGCAGGCAGCTCCCTGCCGGAGGCCAGGATAACCTTCTCCTCCGTGATGGCCTTCACGCCGTCTCCCAGGTACAGCTCCACGCCGTTGTCCATAAGCTCCTTGTGGAGAATCTGGCTCATATCGTAATCAAAGGGAGCCATCACCTGGCTTGCTGCCTCCACCCCGGACACGTGCTTTCCGG
>CALWMT010000038.1 GCA_944382045.1 uncultured Enterocloster sp.
CTGAACGTGCTTCGCCTAAACCTACCTCCTCTGCGCAGACGGAAGGAGGATATCCCCCTTCTTGTCCGCAGCTTTTTCCAACGGCATCCGAATGAAAACGACCTGCGTCCGATTACACTGACAGACGAGGCGATGGAGCTTCTGTGCAGATACAATTGGCCAGGAAATATTCGTGAGCTGATGAACTGCTGTGATCGTCTGGCAGTGATTGCTAAAGGTAATGTGGTGGGATGTGAGGATGTTTACCGCGCATTGGAAGGAGAGTATGACATGGAGGAGGCTCCGCCAGATGGCAGAGAGGAAAATGCCGAGAAACCGGAAAAAGAGGATGCGTGGCAGAATGGCGGAAGCATAAAAACACAGATGGAACAGTTTGAGGCTAAAATGCTTTTGGAGGCGCTGCGGCGGGCGGAAGGAAATCAGGCAAAAGCAGCCAGAATGCTTGGAATGAGCAGATCTACATTTTGGAGAAGGCTGAACGCTGTTTCAAATGAAAAGGAATATAAATCTGAATAGAGCTCGCAATGCGGCAGATTATAAGTGTATCGTTCGGCGAAAGGGATGATACACTTATTTTGTTTTAAAATAAGGACGAATAAAACAAAAAAATTCATTTATGAAACATAAGCGGCTTTAAAATTTTCCAAAACCTAGGAAATTTAACGCTTATTTAAGGAATATAAGAGTGGCATAAAAATTGCTTATTAAATAATTGACATTAGTTAAGAGGAGGATTGTCTGCATGAAACGAGGGATTATAACAGCTGATCGGGTATTTGGCGCAGCCTGTATTATTATAGGGATTCTGTGTATCAAGGAATGTATCCGCATGTATGGATTTGCCAGCAGCCTTCTATCGGGAGACCATATTGTGATGGGAATTGTGGGAGGGGTGCTTGTTCTCCTGGGGGTTATTTTGGGAATAAAAAATAAGGGGCTGGGATTTACTGTGGAGCTTCCAGAGCCAGAGCTGGCAAAACGCATGGCAGGGACGGTTCTGGTACTGATTCTCTATGTATTCAGCCTGGATAAGCTGGGCTTTGTGGTTTCCACAGCGGTTTGGGGAATCTTTTGGTTCCGGCTGTTCGGGATGTATTCCTATATACGCTGTATCATTTATTCGGCGATTACGACGGCGGCCCTATGGCTTGTATTTATCTATGGCTTGGGGATGTCATTCCCGCGGGGCATTTTAGGGTGACTGAGATAGAGCAGAAGGAGGGGAATTCATGTTAGATTCATTACAAATGCTGGCTAATGGCTTTCTGACAGCAGGAAGCCTTATGAACCTGCTGATGGCAGCGCTCGGCGCGCTGGTGGGAACCTTGGTTGGCGTGCTTCCGGGATTGGGCGCGGCATCTGCGATTGCTATATTGATTCCAGTGACAGCGGTCCTTGAACCGACCCAGGCGATTATCATGCTGGCAGGTATCTACTACGGAGCCCAGTATGGGGGATCAACTACGGCGATTCTGCTGAATATACCGGGGGAAACCGCGTCGATTCCCACCTGCCTGGATGGATATCCCATGGCGAAGCAGGGAAGAGGCGGCCCAGCGCTTGGAATATCCGCCATCGCATCCTGTCTGGCAGGGCTTTTAGGGGTGGCAGGCCTTGCGTTTTTTGCCCCTATATTTGCGGAGTACGCGCTGAAATTTGGTCCGCCGGAATATTTTGCACTGATGGTTTTATCTCTGAGTATCATTGTCAACTTCTCGGGAGAGCAGGTATTAAAGGGCTTTGCTATGGGAATCCTGGGCTATGTTCTGTCCATGGTGGGAATGGGAATCACCAGCGGACTTCCCAGGCTGACCTTTGGCAGTGTGACGCTGACCAGAGGGTTTGACTCCATTCCTATCATTATCGGACTGTTTGCCCTCCCAGAGGTGTTTAAGGGAATGGAGGAAAAGACCGTGGCAATATCCTCGGGAAAGATCGGGAGTATTTATCCTTCCCTGAAGGATCTAAGAGAGAGCTTCTGGCCGATGCTTCGGGGCTGGGCGATTGGATTTTTCCTTGGCCTGCTGCCGGGATGTTCACCTGCGGTTTCGACCTTCATGTCCTATGACGTGGAAAAGCGGGTATCGAAGCATCCGGAGCGGTTCGGACAGGGAGAGATTGCAGGAGTGGCGGGGCCTGAGGCAGCCAACAACGCCAACAGCCAGGCGGGCTTTATTCCCTTGTTCTCCTTTGGAATTCCTGCGTCCCCAGCGCTGGCTGTTCTCCTTGCCGGATTGATGATCTACGGACTGCAGCCTGGTCCCATGCTGTTTACACAGCAGGATGGATTCGTCTGGACCGTGATTGCCAGCATGTTTATCGGAAATTTTATGCTTCTGTTTTTGAACCTTCCGCTGGTGGGCATATGGGTGCGTTTAACCCGCATTCCATATGGCATATTGGGACCCGTGATCCTATTCCTGTGTGTGATTGGTTCTTATTCCAGCCGAAACAGCATGTTTGACGTAGGCGTTACAGTTGTATTTGGAATTTTGGGATATTTTCTGCAGAAGTACCGCTTCCCCATTGTCCCCCTGGTTCTATGCAGCATTTTGGGGTCTACAATGGAGCGGGGCTTTATCCAGTCCATGGCGATGAGCGGCGACAATCTGCTGATCTTTGTACAGCGCCCGATTTCCTGCGGAATCCTGATTTTGACTGTGATCCTCACCGTGATTTCCTTCAAGGCAATGCGCAAGACAAAGAAGATGGCGGCAGAGGCAGCGGGGGATGATATCGATATAGGCAGCGGAGCTTGATAATAGAAGGAAAAGCTCGGATGGAACGTCCGAAAAATATACATGCACAAAGAAAGGAGCTTATTATGAAAAAAAGAATGTTGACAGTGATGGCGGGGATGCTTGCGGCGGCAGTTTTAGGAGGCTGCTCAGGTAGTACAGGCGCGGAGACAGAGGCTGCGCAGACAGCTTCCAAGGCAGAGGAGACGGAGGCTGTTCAGGCAGAAGCAGAGACGGAAGCTGCCCAAGCGGAGGAGCAGGGGACAGATTCCCAGTATCCGGAAAAGGGAATTGAGATTGTGGTGTGCGTGTCACCCGGCGGGACTCCGGATGTTATGACGCGTCTGGCGGCAAACTGGCTCGGCGAATACTGGGGAGTCCCGGTCACGGTTACAAATAAGTCGGGCGGAGGCGCGATCCCTGGAGCGCTGGAGGCGCTGGACGCAGACCCCGATGGCTATACGGTCTGCGCGATCACCTCACAGAATTCCAGCCAGCAGCATGGAGCAAATACAGCGCCGCCTTTGGATGTAAATATACCCACCTACCTGTGCCGCGTCTTTGATGTGGACTTAGCCCTGACGGTAAATGCGGAGTCCGAATGGCAGGACATTAAGAGCTTTAACGAATGGGCGGTGGCAAATCCAGATGAGATGATCTGTGCGAATACGGGAGCGGTGTCTACGGCGGCATTTGCGACTGCGGAATGGTATGATGCCATAGGCGGAGATGTGAGCCAGCTTCGCATGCTGACCACAGCCGGAGGCTCTGACAGCGCCACTCAGCTTGCGGCAGGAAACTGCACGATGAATTTTGGAGATTTTGCTGGCTCCCGTTCCATGGTAGATGCGGGCAAGATTCGTTATCTGGCAACCTCTGCGAAGGAGCGCAATCCCTACTATCCGGATGTGCCTACTATGGCGGAGAACGGAGTGGAGGGGCTAAGTGTCAGCATGTGGATCGGCTACATGGCCCCCGAAGGGACACCGCAGTACGTAGTTGACGCATGGAATGAGGCTGTGCAGGCTATGATTGAGGATGAAGGCTTCAAGGAGGGGCTTGCCAATGTGACAGGAAGAACAGCCTATATGAATTCTGAGGACTTTAAGAGCCTGATTCTGCAGGAATGCGATACGTATCAGACACTGGCAGAAAAATTAGGAGTCCGTCAGTAATAGAGAAGGGAGACAGAATGAAGGTAGATTTGCTGCTGAAAGGCGGGCATGTCATTGACAGAGATCAGGAAATAAATGAGATGGCAGACGTGGCAGTCAAGGACGGAAGAATATGGGATGTATCCTCGAAGCTGTCTGTGGAAGCCAAGGAGACGATCGATGCAGAGGGCTGCATCGTCTCTCCAGGTCTCATTGACAACCATCTGCACATGTATGCGGACGCCACGGATGCGGGAATAGACGCAAATATCGGCCTGCTGCCAAACGGGGTGACAACAGGTGTGGAGGGAGGAAGCCCGGGTGTGGCCAATTATGAGCAGTATCGAAAAACCGTGATCAATCAGAGCCGGGTGCGGATTAAATGCTATATCAGTGCGGCCTCCACAGGAATGATTACCAGAAAATATCCTGAAAATTTCAATCCGGATTATTTTGAGAGGGAGCGGATCTGTGCCCTGTTTAAGAAATATCCAGATGAATTAAAGGGCTTGAAAATACGCTTCAGCAAGCCGATCATTGGAGAATTGGGAATGAGGCCGCTGGAGGAGGTGGTAAAGCTGGCAGATGAGATTGGCTGCCATGTCACGGTACATATCACGAATCCCGCGGAGGATGTGGGAGAAATTGCCAGAAGGCTGCGGCCGGGAGATATACTGTGCCACATTTATCAGGGAAAAGGCGATACGATTCTGGATGAGAATGACAGGGTAAAACCGCTTGTGCGGGAGGCCAGGGAGCGCGGCGTATTTATGGATGCCTGCAACGGCGCGTTCAATTTTTCAATCGATGTGGCAAAAAAAGCGATTGCGGATGGATTTTATCCGGATATTATTAGTACGGATTACAATACCATGACCATGTATCATCATCCGGTGATCTCTCTGCCATACCTGATGAGCAAGTATTTGGCCTTTGGGATGAAGGTGGAGGATGTGTTTGCAGCATGTACCTCCACGCCGGCCAGAGCCATTGGAATGTCTGGAGAAATCGGGACGCTGCACCCTGGGGCACCGGCTGATATCGCGGTATTCCGTCTGGAAGAGCGGAATGTATTATTTTATGACTGCCATGAGAATACTATGGAGGGCCGTCAGATACTGGTTCCCCAGATGACGGTAAAGGATGGATGCATTATGTTCCGTCAGGTTACCTTTAACAAAGAGCTTTAGCGAGTACTCGAAACAGTGCATACCCAATATAATCCATAAAGAGATCCCCGGAAAGGCTGGTATATGGCCTCCCGGGGATTTCTCTATGTGGGCGAACGTTTCCGCGGGCATACTTATTTGACGGATGTGCCGTCAAGCCTCTGCAAAATACTCCGCGCCACGCTCAGTCCATTGGCAGAGGCCTGCTGAAGCCCCCGCGTGACCGAGGCGCCGTCGCCGATGGCCCGCAGCCCGCGGATGCTGGTCTCGAAGTCGGAATTGACGACCACCTTGTTGGAGTAGAACTTTACCTCAACGCCGTAGAGAAGGGTCTCATCGCTGGCGATGCCGGGGGTGACCTTGTCGAGGGCCAAGAGCATTTCCTTGATATCCGTCATGATGCGGTGGGGGAGCACCAGGGAGAGATCGCCGGGCACCGCATCCTTTAAGGTGGGAATCAGGTTGCTGCGGCAGAGACGCTCCTCTGTGGTGCGGCGCCCCCGCAGAAAATCGCCAAAGGCCTGAACCATGATTTTCCCGCCGCAGAGCATGTTGGAGAGCTGGGCAATGTGCTTGCCGTACTCAATGGGCTCATTGAAGGGCTTGGTGAAATTCTTGCTCACCAGCAGGGCAAAATTGGTATTGTGGGTCTTATATTCCTTGGACTTGTAGGCGTGGCCGTTTACCACTGCCAGTCCATTTTCGTAATACTCTGCCGCCACCTCACCGGAGGGATTGGTGCAGAAGGTGCGGACCTTATCGTCAAAGGTGGGGGTGTAGTAGACCAGCTTTGCCTCGTAGAGATTTTCATTGAGGAAGGCCATTACCTCGTCCCGAACCTCTACCCGGACACCAATATCCACCGTGCCCACCTGGGTTTCGATGCCGTGGTCTGAGCAGATGTGGGAGAACCAGTCAGAGCCCTCCCGGCCGATGGCGGCTATTACCTCCGGCGCGTAATAGGCCTCGCCCTTATCTGTGACCACACCCTTTGCAGTGCCGTTTTCAATGATCAGGTCCTTGACCATGGTGTTGAATTCCATCGTGACCCCATGGGAGAGCAGATGCTCCTGGAGCCGGGTATAGATTTTATAGCCCTCCTCTGTTCCCAGGTGGCGGATGGGGCATTCGATCAGCTTTAGGTTGGCTCCGATGGCCTTGCGCCGGATTTCCTGAATCTCCCTCTGCTTGTCAACGCCGTATACATGGGTATCTGCCCCGAACTTGAGGTAAATCGCATCGGATTCGCGGATGAGCGCAGAGGCGCGGTCATAGCCAAGAATTTCCGGCAGATTTCCCCCTACATCGGGCGAGAGGGAGAGCTTCCCGTCGGAGAATGCACCGGCTCCCGCAAAGCCTGTGGTGATGGAGCAGGGATTGCAGCCGGCACATACATTGGTCTTCCTCTTGGGACAGACCCGCTTCTCAATAGGCCTGCCCTTCTCGATCATGCGTATTCTGAGGTCTGGACGCTGACGAATGAGCTCGTAAGCGCAGAATATGCCGGAGGGACCGGCTCCTATAATGATTACGTCGCAGGTATTGCTGTGATTCATGGAAAAACTCCTTTCTAAAATAGATCGTGCATATCTGCATATGCACAAAAAATACCAGCATGCCAGAAATAGAAGCTTGTAGTCAACTATTCCGGCAGCTGGTAGAAACGTTCATCCAATCATGAACTTATACAGGCATTCTGATATAGCCTAGTTTATCACGGGAGTGTTTTCCGTGTCAAGGAAAACTCAGCGCACGCCTCACACAAGCCTGTCAGCGCACACCCCACACAAGCCAGATGTAGATGTAGCCGGTGAGCACGGCAGACAGGGTAAAGGGAATGCCGATGCGCAGGAAGTCAACCACCCGCACGGTCTCCCCGTTTTTGCGCAGGATGCCGATGGCTGCGATGTTGGCGGAGGCTCCGATGGGGGTCAGGTTCCCGCCCAGGGTGGCGCCGGTGAGCAGGCCGAAATAGAATACATAGGGCTCGATGCCGGCTCCGCCGTTCATCAGGGCTGCGATGCTCTCCACCACCGGGAGCATGGTGGCCACATAGGGGATATTGTCAATAAAGGCGGACAGAATAACAGAGGCAAACACAACCAGCGTATAGAGCAGGAAGGGATTGTCCCCGGACACCCGATAAAAGAGGCCTGCGGCCGCGTCAATAACCCCGGCAACCTTGATGCCCTCGATGACCATAAACAGGCCGAACAGGAGAAGAAGCGTATCCTTGTCCAGATCCTGCAGAATCTTCTTGACAATGGCGCAGGAGCCCTGGCGGCTGGAGTGGATGACCACGCCGATGATGCAGATGGTCAGGCAGATCAGGCCGCTCCGCAGATTGTAGAGGGCGGCGGCGATGCCTCCTGCGGGCTCCGGCATAAAGGAGGCGAGGATCAGGCATACGACTGTGGCGATCATGAGGAAGGAGGGGACGAGGTCGTCCACCTCGGTCTCTACCTTGGCGGAGACCGCCTGCTTTTCTCTGCGGAAGAGAATCAGCAGAGCGCCGAGGGAAACCAGAGCACCGAGCTCTACGCCCCAGAAGATGCCGGGCTTTCCAAGCATCCAGAAGAAATCAAGGAATGTCATGCCCGCGTATCCGCCCAGAAGAATGCTGGTGGTATCGCCCACCAGGGTGGCCGCGCCCTGCAGGTTGGAGGAGACGGCGATAGAGATCAGGACGGGAACAGGGGAAATCTTTAATTTCCGGGAGATGGCGAGGCCCACGGGGGCAACCATCAGAACCGTGGCTACATTGTCCACGAAGGCGCTGATTACGCCGGCAAAAAGAGCCAGGGCGCAGACGGCCCACTTTACGTTGGGGACCTTGGTGATCAGGATCTCGGCCAGCCTTGCGGGCATGCGGCTCTCGATAAAAAGGGTTACTGTGCCCATGGTGCCGCCGATCATGAGAAGCACGTTGTAGTCAACGGCGGCCAGGGCAGAAGGAAGATTCAGATCAAAGAGCCCTGCATAGCCTAAAATGATAAAGATGGCGGCCGATGAGAGGGCGATCCACGGTCTGTACTGCTGGAAGGACAGCATCAGAACGTAGGTAATTAAAAAAATAATTAAGGCGATTATCATGATGTATTTCCTCCCTTTGATATGCTGGGATGATTATAGCATATCGACAAAAAGATTCAATAAAACCCATAAAATCTGAACGATTTCTTAATGCCGCGGGCACCCTTGAATTTCCTGAAAAAATCTGATAAGATTTCTACAGTGACAATGCAGGCGTTAGATACCCCATAGGCGCGTATCTAGCGCTTAAACGCGTGCGCAAAAGGATAGGAGGCGAGGAAGCATGTATTTGATTGTGGGACTGGGAAATCCTACCAGGGAGTACGAGAGAACGCGCCACAATGTGGGATTCGATACCATCGATGTGCTGGCGGATAAGATAAATACGGATGTCTCGGAGAAGAAGTTTAAGGGGCTTTATGGAAAGGGAATGCTTGGCGGTGAGAGGGTCATCCTGTTAAAGCCGCAGACCTTTATGAACCTGAGCGGTGAGAGCGTGCGCGCGGCGGCAGATTTCTATAAGATACCTCCGGATCATATTCTAGTGATATATGACGATATCAGCCTGGACGTGGGTCATCTGCGGATCCGCACCAAGGGGAGTGCAGGAGGGCACAATGGAATCAAAAATATCATTGCCCACCTGGGAACCCAGGAGTTTCCCCGAATCAAGATAGGCGTTGGGGCAAAGCCGCCGCGGATGGATCTGGCGGATTATGTGCTCAGCCGTTTTTCTGCGGAGGACAGAAGGGTCATGGAGACAGCGTTTAAGGATGCGGCCCAGGCGGCGCAGGTCCTGATTGAGGAGGGGCCGGACGCGGCGATGAATGCATTTAACGGGCCCAGAAGCGTTTAGGAGAAGGGGCGAGTGGACGATGGAAAACCCGTTATTGGAATTACAGGAATATGAGAATCTTCTGCAGGCGCTGCAGGAGGGAAAAGGGCCCTTCCAGGCCTCCGGATGCCTGGACTCCCAGAAGGTTCATCTGATGTATGAGCTGGGAAAGGGCGGCGGCTTTCCCTGGACCCTGGTGGTAACCTACGACGAGCAGAGGGCAAAGGAAATCTGCGATGATTTCCGGAATTTTACCTCGAATGTGTGGCTGTATCCGGCTAAGGATCTGCTCTTTTACAGTGCAGATATTCATGGAAACCTTATGGCCCGGCAGAGGATCGCGGTGCTGCGCCGGCTGATGGAGGACGAGGGCGGCGTGGTGGTGGCGGCCATTGACGGCCTCATGGATCATCTGCTTCCGCTGGCGTATCTGAAACGGCAGGCCATTACTGTGGAGACAGGCCAGGTGATTGATCTGGAGGTCTGGCGGGAACAGCTGGTGGGCATGGGCTATGAGAGGTCGGCCCAGGTGGATGCCATGGGCCAGTTTTCGATCCGGGGAGGAATCATTGACATTTTCCCGCTGACAGAGGAGACACCGGTGCGGATTGAGCTGTGGGATGATGAGGTGGATTCGATCCGCAGCTTTGATCTGGAAAGCCAGCGGTCCATCGAGCAGCTGGAGCGCATAACGCTCTACCCGGCGGCAGAGGTTGTTCTGTCAAGGAATCAGATAGCCTCCGGCATCCGCCGGCTTAAGGAGGAGGAAAAGAGCTATGAGAAGGCGCTGCGGGATCAGGGAAAACGGGAGGAGGCAGGCAGGATACGCGGAATTATCGAGGACCTCACCCAGGAGCTGGAGGATGGCTGCTGGGCCGGCGGTCTGGATGCCTATGTGAAATATTTTTTTCAGGATACGGTATCCTTCCTGGATTATTTTCCCGCGGGGGACAGCGTGATTTTTCTGGATGAGCCGGCCAGGCTCAGGGAAAAGGGAGAGACAGTGGAGATGGAATTTCGGGAGAGCATGGTCCACCGGCTGGAGAAGGGCTATCTTCTGCCGGGCCAGACCGAGCTTCTCTACCCGGCTGCCCAGGTGCTGGCCAGGCTGCAGCGCCCCTACAGCCTTTTTCTCACCGGGCTGGATCAGAAGCTTCCGGGTATGAAGGTGAACGGCAGATTCAGCTTCGAGGTGAAAAATGTGAGCTCCTATCAGAACAGCTTTGAGCTTCTGATTAAGGATTTGACCCGCTGGAAAAAGGAGGGCTGGCGGGTGGTGCTTTTGTCCGCCTCGCGCACCAGAGCCAGCCGTCTGGCGGGAGACCTGCGGGAATACGATCTGCGGGCGTACTGTCCGGATGGGGAAGAGGCAGAGCAGAGGGTAAAGCCTGGTGAGATTATGGTAATTTATGGAAATCTCCACCGGGGCTTTGCGTATCCCCTCCTGAAATTCGTCTATATCACAGAGGGGGATATGTTCGGCGCTGAAAAGAAGAAGAGGCGCCGCAAGAAGACGAATTATCAGGGAAAGGCAGTTGAGAGCTTTTCAGAGCTTTCCATCGGCGACTATGTGGTCCACGAGGAGCATGGGCTGGGAATCTATCGAGGGATTGAGAAGGTGGAGCGGGACCATGTGGTCAAGGATTACATCAAGATCGAGTATGGAGACGGAGGAAATCTGTATCTGCCTGCCACCCGCCTGGAGAGCATTCAGAAATATGCGGGGGCAGAGGCAAAGAAGCCCAAGCTCAATAAGCTGGGAGGCGGAGAGTGGAATAAGACCAAGACAAGGGTCCGGGGGGCAGTCCAGGAGATTGCCCGGGATCTTGTAAAGCTTTATGCGGCCCGGCAGGAGCAGACCGGCTTTCAGTACGGGGCGGATACCGTGTGGCAGAGGGAGTTTGAGGAGCTGTTTCCCTACGAGGAGACGGATGATCAGCTGGATGCCATAGAGGCGGTAAAGCATGACATGGAGAGCCCGAGGATTATGGACCGTCTGATCTGCGGGGATGTGGGCTACGGAAAGACTGAGGTAGCCCTGCGGGCCGCATTTAAGGCGGTGCAGGACAGCAAGCAGGTGGTGTACCTTGTGCCAACCACAATTTTGGCGCAGCAGCACTACAATACATTTGTCCAGAGAATGAAGAATTTCCCTGTCCGGGTGGATATGCTCTCCCGGTTCTGCACGCCTGCGCAGCAGAAGAAAACCCTGGAGGATCTGCGAAGGGGGATGGTGGACATTGTGATCGGCACCCATCGGGTCCTGTCCAAGGATCTGCAGTTTAAGGACTTAGGGCTTCTGATCGTGGACGAGGAGCAGCGCTTCGGCGTGGCTCACAAGGAGAAGATCAAGCATTTAAAGGAAAATGTGGATGTGATGACGCTGACAGCTACGCCCATTCCCCGAACCCTGCACATGAGCCTTGCGGGCATCCGGGATATGAGCGTGCTGGAGGAGCCGCCGGTGGATCGAACCCCTATCCAGACTTATGTGATGGAGTACAATGAGGAGATGGTCCGGGAGGCTATCAACAGGGAGCTGGCTCGAAACGGCCAGGTATATTATGTATATAACCGGGTGACGGATATCGATGAGGTGGCGGCCAGAATCCAGGCATTGGTTCCTGATGCGGTAGTGACCTTTGCCCACGGCCAGATGCGGGAGCATGAGCTGGAACGGATTATGGCGGATTTCATCAACGGGGAGATTGACGTGCTGGTCTCCACCACCATTATTGAAACGGGACTGGATATCCCCAACGCCAATACTATGATTATCCAGGATGCGGACCGAATGGGGCTCTCCCAGCTCTATCAGCTGCGGGGCCGCGTGGGGCGCTCGAACCGGGTTTCCTATGCATTCTTGATGTATAAGCGGGATAAGCTCTTAAAGGAGGAGGCAGAAAAGCGGCTGCAGGCCATCCGGGAGTTTACGGAGCTGGGATCTGGAATCAAGATCGCCATGCGGGATTTGGAGATCCGGGGAGCAGGAAATGTGCTCGGTGCGGAACAGCACGGCCACATGGAGGCAGTGGGATATGATCTGTACTGCAAGATGCTCAATGAAGCGGTCCGGGCCTTGAAGGGGCAGGAGAAGGCGGAGGCCTCCTATGAAACCTCAGTGGAGTGCGATATTGACGCCTATATCCCCTCCTCCTATATCAAAAATGAGTATCAGAAGCTGGATATCTATAAGCGAATCTCTGCGATTGAGACAGAGGAAGAATATATGGACATGCAGGATGAGCTGATGGACCGGTTTGGGGATATCCCCAGGAGTGTGGAGAACCTGCTGAAGATTGCCAGGCTTCGCGCGGCGGCCCACCGAGCCTTTGTGACGGAGGTCTTTGTGAACCGCCAGGAGGTGCGCCTTACTATGTTCCCGAGGGCAGAGCTCAAAACAGAGGGGATACCGGAATTGATCGGCAGATATAAAGGTGATTTGAAGCTGGTTCCTGGAGAAACGCCGGTATTTCACTATATAGACAGAAGGAATAAGAATCAGGACAGCCTTTCCATGATGGAGAAGGCCCAGGAGCTTGCGGAGGCGCTGGGAGAAATACGGAGCTGAGAAAGGGGAATGGCTTGAGGTATGGAAATGATAAGAGAGCTGATTGACCGCCTGGAAGGGCAGCACATTCTGACAAAGGAGGAATTCTGCACGCTGATAGACGGGGCAGGCGGGGAGGACAGGGAGTATCTTTTTGCCCGTGCGCGCCGCCAGGCGCAGGCTGTCTATGGCAGGGCTGTCTTTGTGCGGGGGCTGATTGAATTTACAAGCTTCTGCAAAAACAATTGCTATTACTGCGGCATCCGCCGGGGGAACAGCCAGGCCTCCCGATACCGCCTGACAGAGGAGGAGATCATGGAGTGCTGCAGGGAGGGCTATGCGCTGGGATTCCGCACCTTTGTGCTGCAGGGGGGAGAGGATCCTTGGTATGATGACGAGAAGCTCGCCGGCCTTGTGCGGCAGATCAAGGGGGCATATCCGGACTGCGCGGTTACGCTTTCTGTGGGGGAGAAATCCTATGAGACCTATAAGAAATGGTTCGATGCCGGGGCGGACCGGTATCTCCTCCGCCATGAGACAGCCAATCCGGAGCACTATGCCAGGCTCCATCCGGAAGAAATGTCCTCTGCGCACAGAAAGCAGTGTCTGCGGGATTTAAAGGCGATAGGATATCAGACGGGCTGCGGCATTATGGTGGGCTCTCCCTGGCAGACCACAGAGCACCTGGCAGAGGACATGATTTTTATGCATGATTTGAATCCGGAGATGGTGGGAATAGGCCCCTTTATTCCCCACAGCCAGACACCCTTTAAGGACAAGCCGCCGGGGACGCTGGAGCGCACCCTGATTCTCCTGGCAGTCGTCCGTCTGATGCTGCCCCGCGTCCTTCTTCCAGCCACCACGGCCTTGGGAACCATTCACCCTACGGGGAGGGAGCAGGGGATTCTGGCTGGAGCCAATGTGGTTATGCCGAATCTGTCTCCGCTCAGCGTGCGGAAGAAATATATGCTCTACGACAACAAGATCAGCACCGGCGCCGAGGCGGCCTCCAATATCGCGGAGCTTAGGAGGCGGATGGAGGCTGTTGGGTATGAGGTGGTGGCTGCCAGGGGGGACTATGCGGTGTGATTCTTCCACCTCCCGCTCCTAAGCCGCCAGATGCACAGCACAGACCGTATGAAGCAGTCCACGGCAATGGCAATCCACACGCCCAC
>CALWMT010000039.1 GCA_944382045.1 uncultured Enterocloster sp.
CCCCAGATACACGATCTTGAAGTAGCCGTCCGCGGCCTCCTTCTCCCGAACCGGCGTGAGCCCAACGGCCTCTTTATAAAAGGCCAGGCTCTTCTCCAGATCCAATACATTGAAATTAAAATGGTTAAATACGATCATATTTCTCTCTCCTATCACTTTATATAAAGACATGCCATGGCATCACTTTTTGGGAACCATGACCTCCATGCCGCCCATATATGGCTGCAGAACCTTGGGGATCTTCACGCTGCCGTCCGCCTGCAGGTTATTCTCCAGGAAGGCGATCAGCATACGAGGCGGAGCCACCACCGTATTGTTCAAGGTGTGGGCAAGATATTTGCTGCCGTCCTGACCCTGAACGCGGATCTTCAAGCGGCGGGCCTGTGCGTCTCCAAGGTTGGAGCAGCTTCCTACCTCAAAATACTTCTTCTGTCTGGGGGACCAGGCCTCCACGTCGCAGGACTTCACCTTCAGATCCGCCAGGTCTCCGGAGCAGCAGCCCAGGGTGCGGACCGGGATATCCATGGAGCGGAACAAGTCTACGGTGTTCTGCCACAGCCTGTCATACCACATGGGGCTCTCCTCGGGGCGGCAGACTACGATCATCTCCTGCTTTTCAAACTGATGGATGCGGTATACGCCACGCTCCTCGATGCCGTGGGCTCCCTTCTCCTTGCGGAAGCACGGAGAGTAGCTGGTAAAGGTCAGAGGCAGCTGCTCCTCCGGGGTGATGGTGTCGATGAATTTTCCGATCATGGAGTGCTCGCTGGTGCCGATGAGGTAGAGATCCTCCCCCTCAATCTTGTACATCATGGCGTCCATCTCCGCAAAGCTCATAACACCGGTCACCACATTGCTGCGGATCATAAAGGGCGGCACACAGTAGGTAAAGCCCCTGTTAATCATAAAATCCCTGGCGTAGGTGATCACCGCGGAGTGAAGCCTTGCGATGTCTCCCATCAGGTAGTAGAAGCCGTTGCCAGCCACCTTCCTGGCTGCGTCCAGATCAATGCCGTTAAAGCGCTCCATGATATCCGTGTGGTAGGGAATCTCGAAATCCGGAACCACCGGCTCCCCAAAGCGCTCCAGCTCCACATTCTCACTGTCGTCTTTTCCGATCGGCACGGAAGGATCGATGATGTTGGGAATGGTCATCATGATCTTAAGGATCCTCTCAGAAAGCTCTGCCTCCTGAGCCTCCAGCTCTGCCAAACGGGCGGAGTTGGCGTTCACCTGAGCCTTCACAGCCTCGGCCTCCTCCTTCTTTCCCTGGCCCATACGCTTTCCGATCTCCTTGGAGAGCTTGTTGCGGGCGGCTCTGCGGTCATCCGCCTCCTTTTTGGCCCTGCGGCTCTTCTCGTCCAGCTCAATCACCTCGTCAACCAGAGGCAGCTTGGAGTCCTGGAATTTATTCCGAATATTCTGCTTCACAACCTCGGGATTCTCCCGCACAAACCTTAAATCTAACATATTTTCCTCCTGAATCTGCGCCAGCCAAGGCTGCCGCATTTTTCTCGTGTGGGCGCCAGACAGACCGCTAAGGGAGGCCGCCGGATGCCTTTCTTAAGAGTATAGCTCATTTTTCCTGGAAAGAAAAGCCCCTTCTTTCATATTGCAGGCTCCTGGCTGGCTGTACAGGGCCTGATGCCTGCGCTGCCGGAACTGTCCCGTCAGGTATCCCGGGACTCCACCACAATCAGCACCCCATCCTGAAGGGTGATAACCGCCTCGTCCGCCGCCAGCTCATTGCTGATGCACAGGCTGGTTCCGATGGCGATGTCCTTATCCGTCAGGGGATATTTAAATCCTCTGAGGGTGATGCCCTTCACCTCCTCGGTGAGCGGCAGGAAGGAGATGTAGGTGCCCCACACCTCCCGGCGCTTAAAGCGCCTCTCCCCATCGATCAGATACAGCTTGTTTCCCGGATCCAGAATACATGCCTCCACTCCCCGCTGGAGACAGGGATAGAGCAGGTGGATGTTTCCCAGCAGATGGTCCAGCCTCCCCCCAGTGGCGCCCAAAAGCACGATATAGCCAGCCCCCATCGCTGCAGCCCGCTTGATGGCAAGCTCCGTGTCCGTGTCGTCCTTCTCCGGCTGGTGCACCTCCCAGACAATGTGCTCCCTTCTGCGGAAATCCGCCAAGGCCGCTGGATCCGCCGAATCAAAATCTCCCACTATCACGTCGGGCACGATTCCCAAGGCCCAAGCCGCATTCAGGCCGCGGTCCACGGCAATCACCCGATCAAAGCCTTCCCCAGACAAATAAGACCGGGCGAACCCCAGGTCGATGGGGCCCCCGGTGATAATCAGACAGCGCTTCATCTCTCGTATTCCTTAAATATTTCCAAAAATTCCCTGGTGCGGGCCGCCGGATCCTGGCCGAACACAGCTGAGCCAGCCACAAATACATTTGCACCGGCCTCCAGAACCGGACGTACCGTGGCCGGACTGATGCCTCCGTCCACCTCAATATCCACGGACAGCCCCTGCTCCTCAATTCTCCGGCGCAGGCTGCGGATCTTATCCAGCGTATAGGGAATAAACCTCTGGCCTCCAAAGCCCGGATTTACTGTCATGATGAGAACCATGTCCACATTTCCCAAAATGCAGTCCAGGGCAGAAATCGGCGTGGCCGGATTCAATGCCACACCCACGCGCATGCCCCCCTCCTTGATCTGGTTCACCACCCGGTCCAGATGGGTGCAGGCCTCCGCATGGACCGTGAGAATGTCCGCCCCGCATCTTCTCATGTCCTCCACGTAGCGTCCCGGCTCCTCCACCATCATGTGGACATCAAATACCCTGTCGGTGGCCTCCCGAATCCCCGCAAGCACCGGCATTCCAAAGGATATGCTGGGCACAAAGGCCCCATCCATCACGTCCAGATGGATGTACTGGGCCCCTGCCTCGTCCACAGCCCGCAGCTCCTCGCCCAGTTTTGTAAAATCCGCCGCCAGAACGGACGGCGCCAGCTTATAGTACATAATCAGTATCTCCTTCTGCTTTTCAGCTCCTCATACATGAGTACATAATTTTCGTAGCGGCTTCGGCTCACCCAGCCCTGCTCCAGAGCCTCCTTCACCCCGCAGTCTCTCTCTCCCACATGAACGCAGCCGGCAAAGCGGCAGGCCGACTCATAGGGGGCAAATTCTGGGAAATACGCCTTCAGCTCCCCTGCCTCCATATCCGGAGGAAAGATGGAGCTGAATCCCGGGGTATCCATCATGTAGGTGTCCTCCTCCAAGAAGAATAGCTCACTGTGGCGGGTGGTATGCTTTCCCCGCTCAATCTTTCGGCTGATGTCTCCCGTCTCCATGGCGGCCTGGGGATGAATGGCGTTTGTCAAGGTGGATTTTCCCACCCCGGAGGGTCCGGCAAGCACTGTGGTCTTCCCCCGCATCAGCGCCCTCACTGCCTCCAGGCCCTCCTCATTCCGGGCGCTGATAATCTGCACCGTATAGCCCGCCCCCTCATAGATGGAGCGGTATTCCTCTGCCGTCCTCTCACCGGCCAGATCCAGCTTGTTAAAGCAGATAATCACCGGAACCTGCTCCCTCTCCATCATCACCAGAAACCGGTCCAACAGATTCAGATTTGGCTCCGGATGGGTCAGGGAGAACACAACCAGCGCCTGATCCACATTGGCCGCAGCCGGCCGGATCAGCGCATTCTTTCTCGGGAGAATGGCATCCACATTTCCCTCCGCATCCGTCTCATCCAGCACGGAGAACTCCACGTTATCTCCCACCAGGGGCTTAACATCCTGTTTGCGGAAAATTCCCTTTGCCCGGCAGGCATAGACCTTATTCCTTCCATTGTCCACGTAATAAAAGCCGCCGATTCCCTTTACAATCTTACCTCGCATAGCTGTCCACTCTCCTGCCTATCCTGCCGGGAAAAATGCAACGGGATAGGATGCAATGATATTGTCCAGGTTATCCGCATCCACCACCTCCACGGTTCCGGAGTCCACGCCGTAGGCTCCCCGGATTCTGCTTATAACGATGGGGATGTCCTGTGCACCCACCACAAGCCTGGGGCTAATAAGCGTGGTATATACATCGTCCCCGTTTATGGTCTGCTTGAGGCGGACCAGGACGCGGATGCTGCTGCTCTGCGCTGCAGGTCCAATGTAATCGCCGATCGAGCATGTCTGATCAATCGAGCCGATATAATAGAGTCCATTCTCGCCCGTCTCCTCCGCCGTCTCATTTCCGCTTACCACATAATCCACGGTGCTCTGCAGCGGCAGAACGGTCCCCGGCTCCACAGACTGATTGATAATAATCCCCTCTGGAACTGTATCGCTCGCCTCATAGGTCACTGCCCCTGCGGCAAGGCCTGAGCCTGCCAGAAGGGCATCCGCCGTCACCGGATCCCGGCCTCTGAGCTCCGGCACCTGCCCAGGCACCACCTGGGGGCCTGTGCTCACATACAGGCTCACCGTGTCTCCGGCCTTCGCTGTCTCCGGACTGAAGCGGATCACACTGCCCTGAGGCACGGTGTCACTCGCCTCGTCCAGGCGCTGTACCAGGAGGTTCTTTTCCTTCAGCAGCGCTTCCGCCTGATCGCCCGTCATCTGGGTGAGATTGAGGGCTGCAAGATCCACCTTGTCGCTCCCGAGACTGACTGTAACGCCTACGTCAGCCCCCTTCTCTACGGGATTTCCCTCCACGACGGTCTGGCTCATAACAAGGCCCTCGCCGTAATTATCTGAGTATTCCCTGGCAGTGACCGTCATCGTCAGGCCATAACCGGCAAGCTCTCTCTGGGCATCCTCCTCCGTCATTCCAAGAATGCTTGGCATGGAAATCTGATTCCCCGCAAGCGTCACCTCCACAGCCGGCAGAGTTGTCTCCTGGGCCGCGGTCTGCTGTACGTTTTCCTTTGTCCTGGGGCTAAAAAGCCCGGTAAGCCGGGTGGCCAGGAAAATGAGCACCGCTGCAATAAGGATTGCGGCCACCACACCGATAGCAGTGACAATCCGCTCAAGCTGCGGGTTTATATCCTCCTCCGCATCCTCCTGCTTCCGGCGGCGGGGTGGCTGCCGTCTTCCCTCCTTGATTGCGCTGATCTCCTCCCTTGTCAGCATACGCGTGCTGTCCCCGTCCTCCTCGATTCCTTCCTCCTCCGGGGCAAAAATATCCGCCTGGGGGTCCACCAGAACCCGGCGCAGATCTGCAATCACATCCTCCATGGATGCATAGCGCATATCCGGCTTCTTCTGGGTGCACTTTAAAATAATCTGCTCCAGCCCCGGCCAGATGTCCGGATTATACTCAGTGGGAGGGACTACCGGATCCTCCAGGTGGGCCAGCGCCACAGCAACCGTGTTGTCCCCCTCAAATGGGACCTTTCCCGCTGCCATCTCATACAGGGTGATGCCAAAGGAGTAGATATCGCTCCGCTCATCGCAGTAGCCGCCTCTGGCCTGCTCCGGCGAAATATAATGAACCGATCCCACCGCCGAGGCATTCATGGTCTGGGCTGACACCGCCTTGGCAATGCCAAAATCCGCCACCTTCACCTTTCCGTCCCTGGAAATGATGATATTCTGAGGCTTAATATCCCGGTGGACAATATGGTGGCTGTGGGCCGCAGCAATGCCGGAAGCCACCTGAATGGCAATTCCAATGGCCTCCTTGTTCTCCAGACAGCCCTTCTTGTCAATATAATTCTTGAGAGTGATACCCTCGATCAGCTCCATGACAATATAGTGAAGCGCATCCTCCTCCACTACGTCATAGACACTTACAATATTCGGATGGGACAGGCGGGCCGCGGCCTGGGCCTCCATCTTAAATTTATCGATAAATGCCTTGTCAAAGGCAAATTCTTCCTTCAGCACCTTGATGGCCACCAAGCGGTTTAAGGTATGGCACTGGGCCTTATAGACCACAGACATGCCGCCTGAGCCGATCTTTTCCAAAATCTCATATCGATTCTGCAGATAGGTTCCGGGCTTCAGCATAAGGCCTCTCCCCCTTCCCCTGGCCGTACCAGCACTACTGCAATATTATCGGCACCGCCCTGATGGTTCGCCGCAGCAATGAGCTGGGATGCCTTGTCCTTCAGGCTGCCCGATCCGACCACAATCCGGCGGATCGACTCGTCATCCACCATATTGGTAAGGCCGTCAGAGCACAGAAGAAAATAGTCTCCCTGGCAGAGCTCTGCCTCAAAAAAATCCGCTTCAACCGACCGCTCAATTCCCATTGCCCGGGTAATGATATTTTTGTGGCTCTTATAATAGGCGCTGTCCCGGTCCATCCGTCCCATGGCCGCCATCTCCTCCACATAGGAATGATCGCGGGTGATCTGGCGGATGGAATTCTGGCGGATGAGATAGAGCCGGCTGTCGCCCACATTGGCCACATAGAGTGTATCTGCCTCTGCCACAGCCGCTACCAGGGTGCATCCCATGCCTCTCAGCTCCTCCCGGCTCCGTGACTCCTCATACAGCCGCTCATTTACCGCCTGTATTCCTGTCTTCAGCTGCATAACCGGAGATCCCTGGCCCTGTCTGTTCAAATAGACCACCAGGTTTTCCACCGTATAGCGGGAGGCATAATCCCCAGCCTTGTGGCCCCCCATTCCATCCGCTACCAAAAAGAGGTTGGGAAGCGACCCCACCTTCTCCGGTGAGGAATAGATATAATCCTGGTTCATGTACCTGACCCTTCCGGTGTCAGTGAGTGCGTATGCCTCCACGGTTATCGCTCTCCTTCCATATAGCTCTTTCTCAGCTGGCCGCAGGCGCCGCCTATATCCCGGCCCATTTCTCTTCTAATAGTAACATTTATCCCATTTTTTTCAAGAATATTTTTGAAATTCTGGATTGCATCCCTCCGGGACTGCACATAGTCCCGCTCCTTAATGGGGTTTACAGGGATCAGATTCACATGCCCGTGAAGGCCCTTTAAGCGCCGCGCCAGAGTCTCGCCCTGCTCCGGTGCATCGTTCACGCCCCGAACCAGGCTGTACTCAAAGGTGAGGCGCCGTCCCGTCTGCTCGTAATAATAGCGGCAGGCAGCCAGCACATCCTCCAGCTTATAGGTGTTGGCAATGGGCATGAGCTTCCTTCTGGTCTCATCGTCAGGCGCATGAAGGGACAGGGCCAGCGTGATAGGAAGCTCCTCCCCTGCCAGACGATGCATCTGCGGCACCAAGCCGCAGGTGGAAAGCGTCAGATTCCTCGCACTGATATGTAACCCCTTCTCGTGGGAGATGAGCCGGAGAAACCGCACCACATTCTCATAGTTATCCAGAGGCTCCCCGGATCCCATAATCACCACATTGGAGACGCGCTCCCCGGTGGCTGCCTGAATCCGATACACCTGATCCAGCATCTCAGAGGCGCGCAGATTACGTGCCAGGCCGTCCAGGGTGGAGGCACAGAACCTGCAGCCCATGCGGCAGCCGGCCTGGGAGGAAATACAGACCGAATTGCCGTGGTGGTACTTCATCCACACGCTCTCAATCACATTTCCATCCTCCAGCCGGAACAGATACTTTCTTGTTCCGTCAATCGCAGAAATCCGCTCCCCTACGATTTCCAGGGCGGTAAGGGAAAACCGCTCTCCCAGCTTCTCCCGAAGCTTCGCAGAAATATTTGTCATGGATGCAAAATCCTCCGCCCCCTTGCCGTGAATCCACTCAAAAATCTGTTTAGCCCTGAAAGATCGCTCTCCCAGGGCCTCCATCTCTTCCCCCAGCTCCTCGAGAGTCAGGGACTTGATATCCAGCCTGCCGGCATTGTCCAATCGGTCCAGCATATATTCTCACTCCTGCCGTTTAAATAAACTGATAAAAAATCCATCAAAGGGGCCTTCTCCCGGCAAGAGCTGAAGGCAGCCCTTCTGCCGCGAAAGGCCGGCTGTCTTTCCCTGAAATTTGACAATTCCGCCTTCACTCCCGTCTAAGACCTGGAAGCCTTCCGGAAGACGGTCCTCCAGTGCCAGCGGCTCAAATGGAAAATTCTCTCCAAACCACCGGGCATTCTCCTCATTTTCCAGCCGGTCAATGGTGCAGGTGCTGTAAATCAAGAGGCCTCCCGGCTTTACATACTGCCACACCACGGATAAGATCTCCCTCTGAAGCGCCGCAAGCTCCCTCTCCGTCTCTGGATCCGCGTGAAGCTTAATGTCCGGCTTTCTTCCCATGATGCCCAGGCCAGAGCAGGGAAGGTCAGCCAGCAGAATATCCGCCCTTTCCCTGGACGCCGGATCATACGCGAGGGCGTCCTGGAGAACTGCCCGCACGTTTTCCAGCCGGCATCGGGCAATATTTTCCTCCAGGAGGCTGATCTTCCGAGGCGTCAGATCGCGGGCCTCCACCATCCCCGTGCCGCAGAGCCGGTCCGCAAGGTGAAGGCTCTTGCCTCCTGGGGCTGCGCACACATCGATCACATAATCCCCCTTCTTGAGAGCTGCAAGCTCCCCCACAAGGGCAGAGCTGGGATCCTGTACCTGAATCAGTCCCTCCTGAAAGGCTTCAAGGCTCTCCAGGCGGTCCACCTGGGACAGGGCCAGCATGCAGTCCATTCCCTGCAGCGGAGCCGCTTTCACCTGCTGGCGCGCAAGAGAGGCCGCCGTCTGCTCCGCCGCAGCTCTGCTGCGATTGCATCTGACCCACAGAGGCTTGTCCTGCAGGAAGGAGGCACAGGCTGCCTCTGCAAGCTCCCTTCCGTAGTCCGCTTCCCACTGGTCATAGATCCACTGGGGAATCGAAAAGCGCAGCGAGGGAGGGATGCCTGGCCCGTCAAATGCCAGGGAAGCCTTCCCCCTGGAAATGGAGCGAAGCACCCCATTTACAAATCCCTTCAGCCCGGCAAACCTCCGCTTCACCGCAAGCTTCACCGCTTCATTGCACACTGCGGAGTCCGGTACCCGGCCCATATAGAGCAGCTGGTATGTGCTCATGCGCAGCAGCGTGCGGATGAGCGGCTTCATCCGCTTCAGCTTGATGCTGGAATATTTTTCAATCACAAAATCAATCTGGATAAGATAATCCAGGGTTCCCTCCGCCGTCCGGGTGATAAAGGCCCGGTCTGCCTTATCCAGATACTGATATTTATAGAGGGCCTGGCCTAAGATCTGGTGGATATAGGCCCCATTTTCCAGAACCTCCATCAGGATATCCAGAACAATCTCCCGGTTCTCCAGGCCCCTGTCCGCTGTCCTCGCCATCCGCTCCTCCTAGTCCTCTCTCCGATTCCCGAACAGGATGAGAAGCCGAAACAGCTGCAGAATGGAGGCTGCTGCTGCCGCCACGTACGTCAGGGCCGCCGCACTCAGCACCCTTCTCGTCTGTCCCACCTCCTGCCCCCGCAGAACGCCGATGGAATCCAGCACAGCCACTGCGCGGTGGGAGGCATTATACTCCACCGGAAGGGTCACCAGCTGAAAGAGAACTGCCAGGGAAAACAGCAGAATTCCCAGGCTTACCAGGCTGGAGCCGCCTAAAAGCAGGCCGATGATAATCAGAGGCCAGGACAGCTGGGCGCCAAAGTTGGCCACAGGCACTAGGGCGGAGCGGAACCGCAGGGGCGCATAGTCCTGGGCGTCCTGCATGGCATGGCCGCACTCGTGGGCCGCCACCCCAATGGCAGCGATGGAGGAGGAGCCGTATACGCCCTCTGACAGATTCACCGTCTTTGTCCTGGGATCGTAGTGATCCGTCAGATTGCCGGGAACCCTCCGGATTGTCACATCGTAGATTCCCTGGGAGCGGAGCAGCTGTCTGGCAGCCTCCTCTCCGGTTATGCCGCAGCGGCTTCTGACTCCCGCATACTGCTGGTAGGTGGACCGCAGCCTTGCCGAGGCCCCCAGGGAAATCAGCACACCTATGAGAATCAGCACATAGGTGGGATCAAACATATAATACATGGGATAATACATGGTCTATTCACTCACTTTCTTTTACAAACCGCTCTGTCTGTGCTCCCAGACATCGCCTGCCTTGATCGGACAGCCGCGAAGGAAGGCTGCGGCATCCATCCGCTTCTTTCCCTCCAGCTGAAGCTCCTTGATCTGGAGAATCCCCTTTCCGGTGCACACTGCAAGGCACGCCTTGTCCGCCCGAACAATCTGTCCGGGACAGGGCTCTGCCTCCGGTGCGGCTCCCAATGCGCTGACTGCACCAGCCGGCGCGTCCGCTGCCTGCTCCGGCAGGACCTCTGCGCTCCATATCTTGATGGTCCTTCCATTCCAGCTGGTGTAGGCGCTGGGCCACGGATTGAGACCGCGGATCAGACGCTCAATCTCCTCTGCCGGTATGGTCCAGTCGATATCTCCCAGAGATTTTGTCAGCATCCTCGCATAGCAGGTCCCGCTCTCTCCCTGGGGAATCGGGCGGATGCTTCCCTCCTCCAGCTTCTTAAGCGTGGAGAGGATCAAGGGACCTCCTGCCTGGCTCAGCTTGTCATGAAGGCTCCCTCCGGTCTCATCCGGTGCGATGGGAATTACGGCGCGCTCCAGCATGTCTCCTGTGTCCAGGCCCTCATTCATCTGCATGGTGGTGATGCCTGTCTCTGTCTCCCCGCAGATAATAGCCCACTGAATAGGTGCAGCTCCCCGGTACTTGGGGAGCAGGGACGCGTGGATATTCACACAGCCAAAGGGCGGCAGCTCCAGGATCTCCTTTGTAAGGATCTGTCCAAAGGCTGCTACCACAATGACCTGCGGTGCCAGCTCGCGCAAAATTTGAACAAACTCCGGCTCCCGCACCTTCACGGGCTGATACACCGGTATGCCGTGCTCCACAGCCCAGGCCTTCACCGGAGTCATCTGTACTGCCTTGCCGCGTCCCTTCTGCTTGTCCGGCTGCGTCACAACCGCCGCGATTGTGTGTCCGCCCTCTGCCAGAGCCGCCAGAGCCGGCACAGCAAAATCCGGCGTTCCCATAAATACAATCCGCATGCTTATTCTTCCCCGCTCTCTTCCTCTAATTCTTCCTCTTTCTCCACATCCATCAGCTCGCCCTCCACCAGCTCCACGTAGAGCTGGCCGTCCAGATGGGCGCATTCATGGCAGACGGCCCGGGCCAAAAGCCCCTCCGCCTCCAGCTCAAAGGGCTCCATGGAGTCATCCAGGGCGCGCACCTTCACCCAATTCGGCCGGGTCACAATGCCGGTCTTTCCCGGCACGCTGAGACAGCCCTCATAGCCCCTCTGCTCCCCCTCCTGCTCGATGATCTCTGGATTGATCAAAACATATTGGTTCCCATCATCCACATCAATGGTGACAATGCGCTTTAATATGCCTACCTGGGGAGCCGCCAGTCCCACGCCCTCTGCCTGGTACATGGTCTCAAACATGTCCTCCAACAGCTCCTTCAGCCGGGGTGTCATCTCCTTCACCGGCTTGCATCTTTTTGTCAGAATCTCGTCTCCGATTACACGTATCTGCCGAACTGCCATTGCTCTCTAATCTCCTTCTGCTCTCCGCTGTCTATCATGCAGGCGCTGCCGCCGGCACTCAGCGCAGATCGTACTGCGCAAGCACCCTTTCTCCTCCTGCCTCCTGAAGAAAGGCCTCCGCCCGCTTCCTAATCTGTATCAGTATATCATAGTTTTCGTGCTTTATATATAAAATTTTTCTATAAATATCATTAACTTTGTAGACCGGCGCATTTACCGGCCCGATAAAGGACGGCGGATTCTCCCCGCCTTCTATACAGCGGGCCAGGCCCCTGCCCGCCTGCTCCACGGCCTCCTGCTGGGGGCTGGAGAGCTGAATGGTCAAAAGCCCCACTGCCGGCGGATATCCCAGGAGCCTTCGGTAGGCCATCTCCTGGCGGAAAAACTCCGGATAATCCTGCCTTGCAGCCGCCTGGATGCTGTAATGGTCCGGCTGGTAGGTCTGAATCACCACATTTCCCGGACGCGTTCCCCGGCCTGCCCGGCCCGCGGCCTGGGTGAGAAGGGCAAAGGTCTCCTCCCCGCAGCGGTAATCCGAAGCGTGAAGCGACAGATCCGCGGCAAGGGCCCCCACCAGAGTGACCTTGGGGAAGTCATGTCCCTTTACAATCATCTGGGTGCCGATGAGGATATCCGCCTCCCCCCTGGCGAAGGCGCTTAAAATTTCCTGGTGGCCCCCCTTTCTCGCAGTGGTGTCCAGATCCATCCGCAGAATCCGCGCCCCGGGAAACAGCGCTCCCGCCATCTCCTCGATCTTCTGCGTCCCTGTGCCGAAGGGTGCAATATAGGGAGAGCCGCAGGAGGGACAGACCTTGGGCTGTACGGTGCTATAGCCGCAGTAATGGCAGATCATCCGTCCGCCCCGGTGAAGGGTCAGCGTCACGTCACAGTGCGGGCATTTGATGGCTTCCCCGCAGGATCGGCAGGACACAAAATTGGCGTATCCCCTCCGGTTGATAAAGAGCATGGACTGCTCTCCCTTTTCCAGCCGATCCTCCAAAAGCTCCTTAAGCCTTCGGCTGAATATAGAGCGGTTGCCCTGAGCCAGCTCCCTGCGCAGGTCCACCACCTCCACCGCAGGAAGCACTGCCTCCCGCTTGGCCCGTTCCTTCAGGGTGAACAGGCCATATACGCCCCGCAGGGCTTTGTCATAGCTTTCCAGAGAGGGGGTAGCCGAGCCCAGAATCAGGCTGGCTCCGGAAATCTCAGCCCGGGCCTGCGCCGCCTCTCTGGCATCATACCGCGGCGCCAGCTCGCTCCGATAGGAATTCTCGTGCTCCTCGTCGATGACAATCAGGCCCAGCCGGGAGAAGGGGGCAAAAAGCGCGGACCTCGGCCCAACAATGATGTCAATGTCACCGGTTCTCGCGCGCTCATACTGGTCATAGCGCTCCCCTGCGGACATGCGGGAATTGAGGACAGAAATCCGTTCTCCAAAGCGCTGGTAAAAGCGCATCACGGTCTGCCAGGTCAGGGAGATCTCCGGGATCAGAACAATGGCCTGCTTCCCCTCACGGATCACACGGTCCATAAGCTCCATGTAAACCTCGGTCTTTCCGCTTCCAGTAATTCCGTGAATCAGATAGGTTTTCCGTATGCCTCCGGCATAGTCCCTCCATATCCCCTCCACGGCCTGCTGCTGCTCCGCATTGAGGTGCAGCTCCTGTCTCTGGACCGCAGCATTCTCTGGCTCAGCAGGAAACGCGCCCTCCGCCAGCCTGCGCATCTCCAGGAGAGGATTGCGGAAGTGCTCTGCCTCCTCCACCGCGATAATCCCGGCCTCCTTAAGCGGTGTCAGAGTGGATGGGGTGAGCTTGAGCGCCTTCACCGCCTGGCCGTAGGGAAGGCTTCCCTGCTCCTTAAGCGCCGCAAGAAGACGGCAGCGGGCCTTAAAGCCCTTGGTCTGGGCTTCGCAGAGCGCTGCCTCCAGCTCCTTCTGGTCCAGCAGGCAGCGGATTGTCCTCTTCACGGACTGGCGGACGGTCTGCTTTACGGGGAGCACCGTCTTTAATGCCTGGTTCATGGTGGAGCCGTACCGCTCCTTCATCCACCAGGCCAGCCAGATTAACTGGGACTGAACGGTAATGCTCCCCTCCACAAGACCGGCCACATCCT
>CALWMT010000040.1 GCA_944382045.1 uncultured Enterocloster sp.
ACAAAGGCCTCCAGACCGTGTTAAGATGAATGCAAGTACGCAAGGAGGACCTTTCTTCTCATGGATATCAACTATGAATTATATAAAGTATTTTATCACGTTGCAGTCTCTCTCAGCTTTTCCGAGGCATCCAAGCACCTGTTTATCTCCCAGTCAGCGGTCAGCCAGTCCATCAAGGTGCTGGAGAAAAAGCTGAACCAGCCTCTTTTTATCCGCAGCACCAAGAAGGTACAGCTCACCCCGGAGGGTGAGATTCTTCTGCGCCATATTGAGCCGGCCATGAATCTGATCCGCAAGGGAGAGAACCAGCTCTTGGAGGCACATACTCTAAACGGAGGCCAGCTGCGCATCGGGGCCAGCGACACCATCTGCCGCTATTACCTGATCCCCTATCTCAAGCGCTTTCACGAGAAATATCCGGGGATCCACATCAAGGTTATAAACCAGACCTCCATCGCCTGCGCCAAGTTTCTCGAAAATGGGCAGGCGGATTTCATCATCACCAATTACCCCAACTCCGCCCTGAGCGGCGCCCTGAGCACCCGGGTAATCAATGAATTCCATGACGTGTTCACTGCCAGCCGTCAGGCCTTTCCTCTGGAGGGGAAAACCCTCTCCCTGTCGGATCTGCTCAAGTATCCGATTCTGATGCTGGACCGCAAGAGCACCACCAGCGAGTTTCTGCACCAGGTTTTTCAGAAAAATCAGCTGGATCTGGTGCCGGAGATTGAGCTCTCCAGCAACGATCTGCTCATTGACCTGGCCCGCATCGGCCTGGGTGTGGCCTTTGTCCCGGACTTCTGCATTCCCGCCCAGGACAAGGATCTCTTCATCCTAAGGCTGCGGGAGGAGCTCCCCGCCCGGCAGATGATGGTGGCCTACAACGACACGCTTCCCGTGTCCCAGGCGGCCCGCCAGTTCATGGACATGCTGTGACGGCTTCCGCGCAGCGGCAGCGCCTCTTCTCATCAGCTCCCCCAGAAGGCCTTAAGGGCCTCGGACACATTGTGCCGGTTTACCACCGTGAAGCTGCCCCACTCCCTCGGGAACAGGGCTGTGTATTCCGGCCGGAGAAACCGGTCGTCCAGCAGGGCGATCACGCCCTTATCCCGCAGCGTGCGGATGACCCGCCCGGCTGCCTGCATCACCTTATTCATGCCCGGATACTGGTAGGCGTAATCAAAGCCCCTGCCTCCCTGGCTGTCAAAGTACTCCCGCAGGATCTCCTGCTCCACATTCACCTGGGGGAGCCCGGTGCCGATGATGACAGCACCGATAAGCCGCTCCTCCTTCAAGTCAATTCCCTCAGAAAATATCCCTCCCATGACGCACAGAGCGGCCAGAGATTCATCCCGATTGGCGGAAAACAGCTCCAAAAATGCCTCCCGCTCCGCCTCCTCCATGCGGCTCTTCTGCACCGCCAGATCAAAGGATGCCTCCCCCTGCTCCCGCCGTTTTCTGAGGATCTCCTCTATCTGGGAGAGATAGGCGTAGGAGGGGCAGAATATCATATAATTTCCCTTTCTTCCCTCCACAATCCGGCAGATATGATCGCAGATTCTCTCATACTCTCCCCTGTGCCTCCTTCCATACCGGCTGCTCACATCATCTGCAGCCAGCACCAGGCGGTTTTCACTGGGAAATGGAGAATCCGCGTAGACCGCATACTCCTCCTGGCTCCCCCATAAAAGCTCCTTATAATACTGAATGGGAAGCAGGGTTGCGGAGAAAAAGATTGTGCTGATCCCCCCTGACAGGCATTCCCGAAGCTTCGCCGACGGGTTGATGCACATCAGCTTGACCATAAATTCCCCGCCGGGAAGCATTCTGCTGTAGATCCGCGTACAGCCGTCCAGGCGGTCATAGGCCGCCAGGAAATCCCTGAGTGCAAAATAAAATTCCAGCACCTGGTCCCTGTCCTCAAACTCCACATGATCGTTCATATAGGCATCCAGCTCCCCCATAAGGGATACCAGGCTCAAGGCCAGAAGATTTATATCCTCCAGCAGCTCATATTCCACATCCAGCACCCGGCGGGTCTCTCTTCCTGCCTCCTCCTCCCGGGAGCGCTTGAGGGCCAGCATCCGCCTGCTGCAGGTGCCCAGAATACGGAGAAGCCGTTCCGGCGCCCCGGCGGCCTTAAGGACCCGCCTGGCTGCCAGTATATCCTCCTTCACCAGGCTGGCGCTGTACATCTCTCTGGCCCGGGGCACCAGATTGTGGGCCTCATCCACCAAAAAGAGATAGCGCTTTTCCGTCCCTCCGTCCCCAAAATACCGCTTCAGCCGCACATTGGGATCAAAGACATAATTGTAATCACAGATGATTCCATCTGCCCAGTCTGTGAGATCCAGACAAAGCTCAAAGGGGCATACCTGAAAGCGCTCTGCATACGCCAAAAGCTTCTCCCGGTCCATCTCCTCCTCCCGGCTGATCATCTCATACACCGCCTGATTGACCCGGTCAAAATGTCCCCTTGCCCTGGGACAGGCCTCCGGATTGCACTCCGGCCTCTCCAGGATGCAGAGCTTCTCCTTGGCCGTCACGGTCACTGTGGAAAACTCCAGCATTTCCTTTTCCCGAAGGATAGAAAATGCCTCCTCTGCGGCCCGGCGGGTGATGGTTTTCGCTGTCAGGTAAAAGAGCTTTTCCCCATACCCCTCCCCCATGGCCTTCAGGCTGGGAAATATCGTGGACAATGTCTTTCCCACCCCCGTGGGCGCCTGGATAAACAGGTTTCTCTGCCGGGCAATGCACCGGTACACCGCTGCCGCAAGCTCCCTCTGCCCCTCCCGGTACGGATAGGGAAATTCCAGCTGCTTTAAGCTTCTCTGGCGTTTTTCCCTGTGCGCTGTGAGGAAGCGGGCCCATTTGGCATATTCCTCCATCAGGCCCTCAAACCACTGTGCCAGCTCCTCCCTTGTGCGCGTCACCCGAAATCTGCGGATCTCCTCGGTCTCCATATTGCAGTAGGTCACCTGGATGCCCATCGCCTCGCATTCTCTGTCCCTGGCATACATATAGGCATAGCACATGGCCTGCGCCAGGTGGATGGGATCCGCCTCCTCCAAGCGCCGCACATCCATGTAAATGCACTTGATCTCGTCAATAACCTCCCCATCTGCCTCAGCTAGGATTCCATCCGCCCGCCCCTCCACGAGAACGGAGAGCTCCTGCAGCTGCACCAGGCACTTAAGGCTGACCTCTGCCCGGTAATTTGCCCCCATCGCCCTCTGAAGCTTTCGGTGAAGCCTTCCGCCAGCCAGCATGGCCTCCTTTTTCGCACCTGCGGTTCTGCGGTTGTCCAGGTCCCCGGACCGCAGAATAAATTCTACCAGGTTCCGAACGGAAATGCGGACTGCCGGCTCCTCTCTCCCTTCCAACTGCTTCCCCCTCCTTTGCCGCGGCCTTCCGTCCGGCCGCCATCACTATGAAGAATAGCACAAAAAAAAGCGGATTGCAAACCACAGTCCGCAATCCGGCTTCCATTCCAGCTCCCGCCGCCAGCTGGCGGCAGGACCTCGATTTATTTTGCAGTCTCTCTCCCTCAAGCCGCCACGGCAAATGCCTCCGGCGAAATGCTCTCCAGGTATGCGTCAAATTCCTTGCTCTCACCGCTGTACTGCACAGTGAGAACCTTGGTCAGATCCAGGCTCAGCACACCAAGAATGGACTTTGCATCAATGGTCACTCGATTGTAAAATACATCGATATCAAAATCACACTTGGTCGCTTCAGCCACAAATTTCTTTGCAATTTCTACGGTTGGAAGCATGATTTTCTTTTCTTTCATTCTACAAAACTCCTTTTCGCTAGGGCCTCCCTGAGGACAGAGCCCGAACAAATTTTTACTTTGCTGTTTCAACCTATATATAGCACTGCCGCTTTCTTTTGTCAAATTCTGTCCTCCTAACTTCCAAAATATGCCATGCCTCCTTATTGTGGGATTTATCCAGGAGGACATTTCATTTTGTATTTATTTTTGTACAAAACAAAAGCAGGGCTTCCAAATATCGGCGGAGGCCCTGCTGATTGTATTTAGGTTCTTTCACTAAAGCCCTGCAAAAATTCAGCTTTTTATAGATTTTCTCACATCATTCGGCTGTGCGGGCACGAACAGCTTCCCTTCCTCCTGCTGCCGCAGCCGGCAGGCCGTCTACCGCCGCAGAACCAGATGCTGCGGAAGGCCATTTACCATAAAGGGCTGGTAATCGCCCTGAATCAGGGGCTCCACGTAGTTGACGAATTCCTGGGTCACATAGCTGCCATCCCGGTTGACCCAGCTCCTGGGAACCAGCTTTTCATTGTTGGCAATCTTGTGCACGTCATAGATGCCGGCCGCGCTCATGTAGGGATCATCGGATACCCGGTCGATAACCACCATCTTTCCTGTATCTCCCTCGTCTGCTGCCTTCACCGCAGCACCGCCTACCATAAATGCCTCATTGATATCCACGCGGGAGGCCATATGGGAGGCGCTTCTCTGGAGGGTGGACAGCTCCACGGCGCGGGTCTTGTTCCCCGTCTTCTCGGCCAGATAAGCCGCCAGATAGGCGGCTGTTCCCGCCAGCTGCTTGTGGCCAAAGGCATCCACATAATCGCTTCCGCCTGCCATCTGGCAGACATAGCGGCCATCCGGGGCCTTGATTCCCTCAGACACCGCCACAACGATAGAGGGCTTTTTCTTCAGGAGCTCCGTGCACTTTTTCGCAAACCTTTCGATATCAAAGGGAACCTCCGGCAGATAGATCAGATCCGGCCCGCAGCAGTCCTCTGTCTTTGCCAGCGCTGTGGCTCCTGTGAGCCAGCCCGCATTGCGGCCCATGATCTCCATAATGGTAATCATCGGGCGCTTGTAGGAAAGCCCCATGGCATCCCGGATAACCTCCTTGGTGGAGGTGGCAATATACTTGGCCGCGCTTCCAAATCCCGGCGTGTGGTCTGTAAGTGCCAAATCATTGTCAATGGTCTTTGGAACACCCAAAAACTTCTGGGTATGCCCCTTCACAATGGCATAATCCGACAGCTTCTTGATGGTGTCCATGGAGTCATTTCCTCCGATATAGATAAACACCTCGATATCCAGCTTATCCAAAATAGAGAATATCTTCTCGTAAATATCCGGATTCTCATGAATATCCGGCAGCTTATAGCGGCAGGAGCCCAGAAAAGCCGACGGCGTCCTCTTTAACAGCTCAATATCCATATCCGAATGAATCTGTGTAGACAGATCCACATACATCTCATCCAAAAATCCCTCAATTCCGTGAAGCATTCCGTAAACCTTGTGGAAGCCTCTCTCCTTCGCTGTCTTATAAACCCCTGCCAGACTGGAATTGATAACTGCTGTGGGTCCTCCTGACTGCCCTACGATGATGTTCCTCTTCTTTGCCATACATAAACCCCTTTCCCTGTTACATTTTTAGCAATTGTTCAGATATACCGCTCCAAACCACTGCCAATTATTTAAAATGTGCCCGCCGCAGCACCGCCTGGGGGCACCTTTATGTACTATTGTACTATAAACTCACCAATTTTTCCACATCTTTTTGCGCATAAGCGCACCCGCCCCTTTGCGCGGGGTGCACCCGGCCCCAGAGGCATGCATTGCGGGATGGGCGCAAAAAACCGCTGCCCGACAGATGCGCCTGTCTGAGCAGCGGTCCTTCTCCCCATAATTCCCTTATTCCTTCTCCTTCTTCTCTTCCCAGCGGTACCCGCCCGCTGTCTTCTGTGCGCCGCTCACCGCGCAGGAAAGACTTCTCCTGCTGATGTTTAACGCCCGGCTGGCGTGGGCGATGGAAAGGTACTCCCCAACTACCTCTCCGTCCAGCGTCTTCTGAATCAGCGGACGCTTGTCGTGATGGCCGATCCGGCTGGTGAGATCCACCACAATCGGATCCTTGGGCGAATCCTCCGGAACCACCCGCCACAGGTAACCCCCTCCTGTTTTCCTCTCTCCATGGGCTGCTCTGGCAATCGAGCCAACAGATACTCCGGTTGCTTCAAAGGCGGCTCTGGAGCTCTTATAATCTGCGATAAACACACCGTCCTTCGTGTACTGACGGTACACGCAGCCCGCTTTAATTGTTCGACTCATTTGTGTCTCTAACCTCCTGTTATTGTATAAAATTCGAGCAACATAGTCATTATAGCAACTATAATCTTATTTGTCCAGACATCTTCATACAAATATACCAGGGGTGCGAGCTAACGCTGCGTCGGATTTTCCGCCTTCTCTGCCGCAACCGGCCGCACGGAAATTCCATTAATTTCCACATGCTCATTGATGGCAATGACAATGCAGGGGCGGCCGTCCACCATGCGGGTCTCCACCAGATACGTCTTGTCCGGCGCCACCTTGACGCTCACGTCAGGGGTCTTTATGTCAAAGCTCTTTGCGTTCACCACATTGGAGACCACAAAGGGCGCAGGCGCCTCCTCCCCGGCCTGGGAATACCGCTCCTCCAGCTCCTCCAGCTTTTCCTGGCTGGCCCCATTGTTCTCAAGGAGCTTTTTCACCTGCACCTTGTCCAGGGTCAGGGGAACGGGCTCGTCCTTTGTCTCCTCCAAAAGCTCGCTTAAGCTCTCGTGAATGCTCTTCACCGTCTCAAAATCGCAGTTTTCCCCCAATGTCTCCTCCACAATGGCCTGGAAGGTCTCCTTCTGCTCCCTGGCGGACATGGGAATCCGGCAGCCCAGCACCTGGTCAATGAAGGCCTCCGGCATATCCTCCGGCTTCTTTATGTAATAGAGCAGGCCGTGAATGTCCGTGTTCCGGTCATTGAAGGCCGGGAACAAAAATCCCTGGATGGGCGCCTCCACCAGCCAGTCCCGCACCCGGTTCTCAATGGCATTGGTGGCGGAATTATAGCAGAGCCCCGCCTTTGAGAGCTTCACCGGGCAGATGGTGCACTGGATAAAGGAATACACATAGTCCGAGGCGTCAAACATCTCCATGCCGTCCGATGCCTTTGCGGGAATGTCGTAGGCCCCGTGTATGAGGATGATATAGTAATTTTCCCCGTAATCATAGTTCTCAATAATCTTATCGTAAAATTCTTCTATCAGAGCATCGTCCTTCAGCTCGCTGTCCCGCAGCTTTAAGAGAAAGCTCTGGGTTCCCCCCTCTGCCTCCGCCTCCAGGGGAAACTCCATATTGATCAGGTTCTTTCCCACTGTGCCTGATATCCCATTTCGGAAAATGGTAAAATATTTAAATGCCTCCTCCTCCGGCAGGGACAAAAATGCCTCCTTGAGCTCGGTCCGCTTATTCTTCTCCGCATCCACATAGCAGCCGCAGATCCGGGTAATGGCGCAGCCTGAGGGGGTAAAAAGCTTCTTTATCTCGTTGCATTCCTTCTTATTCATAGATGGCCTCTCTCCTTTCATCCGTCCCGGGCCGGTGTCCGGGAATTTCGGGCAGCGTTTCCTTGTCCGGGATTTTTTAATGATTCTATTCCGCCTCAAGCCTTTGGAATCTCTATATAATAGGGGCAGATATCCTCATACGTTCCATCCTTCATGCGGAAGCCCCCGGGGATTGTCCCCAGCTGATGGAAGCCGATTCTCTCGTACAGGTGCCGGGCGTGGGTGTTGGAGGCCACCACTGCGTTAAACTGCAGCACCCGGAAGCCCAGCTTCCCTGCCTGGCAAATGCAGTCGAGCACCAGCTTCTCCCCTATGTGCATGCCCCTGCTGGCGGCAGAGACCGCGTAGCTGGCGTTGCAGATATGGCCGCAGCGCCCCACGTTGTTGGGATGAAGGATGTACATGCCCAAAAGCCTCCCGCTTTTGGCCTCCTCCGCCACGCCGCAGAAGCTCTGCCCGGCAAAGAATGCGGTTCCTGACTCCTGGCTCAGGCACTCCTCCTGGGGAAATGCGTTCCCCTCCTGCACCACCTCATTCCATATCTCAATCATGGCTCCAATGTCTTTGACTTCATACCTTCTGATAATTACCTCTTTGTCCATCGCTTTTTCTCCTTCTGCTTACAGGCCGCTGCTTTTTCCTCTATTTCACTGTCCAAACGAAAAACTCCGGCGGCCTGGATATAAAAATAGCTGAAACTCCTGCCTCAGCAAAGAATTTCAGCTATCCTTCCTTCATACTGCAACCAGGGGAAGAGGGGCTCGAACCCCCATCTACGGTTTTGGAGACCGCTGCTCTACCATTGAACTATTCCCCTACAAGGTTCTCTCTCGAACCTTTGCTATAATACCACAGGTCGGGCGATGTGTCAACCACTATTTTTTCAGTTTGCCCCTATCGTTTTTTGACAGGGGCAAGGCTTCGCGGCAATCCGTACGGCGGTATCCGGTTTTTCCTGTCCCAATCTGCCCCTGTCTCTGCACATCAGCTCCGGCCCTCCGCTCAGCCGCGCATATAGCGCCAATTGCCCTCCCTTCTTTTCCCCAGTATACTATAAACAGGGGGTGTTTTGAAGGGTAATCCTAAAAAAATCTCACAAAATTCCAATCGCCTCCCGCACCGTAGACACCCCGATGAGCTTGATCCCCGGCACCGGCTTCATCCGGTCCAGGCACACCTTAGGCAGCACACAGGAGGTAAAGCCCAGCTTGGCAGCCTCATAAACCCGCTGGGCAGCCTGGGACACAGCCCGCACCTCCCCGGAGAGGCCCACCTCCCCGAAAATCAGCATCCCCGGATCCACTGGCCGGTCCTTGTAGCTGGACATGAGAGCCATGACAATGGCCAGGTCCAGGGCAGGCTCATTCATCCGCATGCCGCCTGCAATATTCACATAGGCATCCAGCCGGGACATCTCATAGCGGCAGCGCTTCTCCAGCACCGCCATAAGCAGATTCACCCGGTTGTAGTCCGTCCCTGCCGCTGTCCGGCGGGGCATTCCAAAGCTCGTCTCCGCCACCAGTGCCTGGACCTCCAGGAGAATCGGCCGGGTTCCCTCCATGGAGCAGGACACCACAGCCCCGGAGGCATCCTGCGGCCTTCCCTCCAGCATATATTCCGAAGGATTTTCTACCTCCGCCAGCCCCTTCTCCTCCATCTCAAAGACACCGATCTCATTGGTGGAGCCAAAGCGGTTCTTCACGCCCCGAAGAATCCGGTAGGCTGCATTCCGATCTCCCTCAAAATACAGCACGGTGTCCACCATGTGCTCCAGCACACGCGGGCCGGCCACCACGCCCTCCTTGGTCACATGGCCCACCACAAAAATGGCCATGCCTCTGCTCTTTGCAATCTGCAGAAGGAGGCCTGTGGACTCCCGCACCTGGCTCACGCTTCCCGGAGCAGAGGCTATCTCCTCTCGGTACATGGTCTGGATGGAGTCAATCACCGCCACCTGCGGTCCCTCCGCCTCCAGGGCCTGCTCAATGCGGTCCAGATTCGTCTCACAGAGGAATCGCAGCTCCCCAGACACCGGGCCGATGCGGTTGGCCCGCATCTTAATCTGCTTTAAGGACTCCTCCCCGGAAATATAGAGCACCCTCCGTCCATCCGCCGCCAGATGGCGGCAGACCTGCAAAAGAAGAGTGGACTTGCCGATACCCGGATCTCCACCCACCAAAATCAGGGAGCCGGCCACAATTCCGTCTCCCAGCACCCGGTCCAGCTCCTTAAACCCCGTTGGAATCCGGTCCTGCTCCTCTAAGCTTATTTCCGACAAAAGAGAGGGCCTGGTATAGGCCGCAGGCCTCTGCGGCCCGCCGGCTCTCCCCCGGCCCCCTGGGCTGGAGGAAGCCTTTGCCACAGGCTCCTCCACCATAGTATTCCATGCCCTGCAGGCCGGGCACTGACCCATCCACTTGGAGGACTCGTACCCGCACTCACTGCAGAAAAATGCAGTTGTCTTTCCCTTCGCCATATCCCTATGCCCGTCTCACAGCGGAAACCTTCACCTCGGCCCCTTCCTCAAGCTCCACGCTGACGCTGAGCTTCCCGCTCATATTCGTCCGCATACTGCCCACTGCCGCGCCATTCACATACACCTCATACTCGGAATCATTCTCCATCTGCACAGTAATCTGGGCATCCTGATCTCCGCAGGCAGTAAACTCTACACCATCGTCCAGCGCCTTAAAATGCTCTGCCGTGGTGCCGGGTACAGACTCATACACAAACATGTCATTGCGCTCCAGCTTGGTAATCTCCCTGCATGTCTTTACCTTATACAGATCCCCCTGATACTCAAAATCAGACTTCTTTGCTTTCTGCGCCAGCTTATAATTGCCAAAGCTGATGCTCCCATCGTCCTCTGTACGGATCAATTCATCAATAACCGGCATCTCTTATCCTCCTGCTGCTTATCCTCTTAGTATTATCCGGAAACTATCCGGTACTCTCACTGTCATTATACAATACTTGCCGCAGAAAGACCAGTGAAATAATTCTTAATCTGCGGTCCGTCCGCCGGTCAGCCTTCCGCACTTCTCCTCTGCCAGCTGTGCCTTCAGGCGGGCGATCTCTTCCTCCTGCTGCTGCTCCACCATATACTTCACTGTGTTGGCGTCCAATACACTCAGTGCCTCCGAATACATCTCCACCAGCTCCTCCATCTGATACCGAAATGCAAATATCTCCCGGTATATCTCTTCAAACTCTGGATACTTCTCTATCAGCCACAGGATATCCCTTCCCTCAGCTCACCGCAAACTGACTATTATAGATCTGGGCATAAAAACCATTTCTGGCCAAAAGCTCCTCATGGCGGCCCTTCTCCACAATATGGCCATCCCGCATCACCAGAATCACATCCGCCTCCTTGATGGTGGACAGACGGTGCGCCACGATAAAGCTGGTGCGTCCCTCCATCATCCGGGCAAAGGCCTTCTGCACGCGGATCTCCGTGCGGGTATCGATAGAGGAGGTAGCCTCATCCAGGATCAGCATAGGCGGCAGGCAGAGCATCACCCGAGCAATGCACAGAAGCTGCTTCTGCCCCTGGGACAGGCTGCCTCCATCCTCCCCCACCAGCGTGTCATATCCATCCTTCATGCGCATGATAAAGCTGTGGGCGTGGGCCTCCTTGGCCGCCTGGATGATCTCCTCCATGGAGGCGTCAGGGCGGCCGTAGGCGATATTCTCCCGGATGGTCCCGGACTTGAGCCAGGTGTCCTGGAGCACCATGCCAAAGCTCTCCCGAAGGCTCTTTCGGGTCACCTGGCGGATATCCCGGCCCTCCACCCGGATGCATCCGGAATCCACATCATAAAACCGCATCAGCAGATTGATAACCGTAGTCTTTCCGCAGCCCGTAGGCCCCACGATAGCCACCCGCTCGCCGGGCTTCACCTGCAGGCTGAAATTCTCAATCAGGCTGCGGTCCGGGGTGTAGGAAAACGACACATTTTCCAGATCCACCTGTCCCTTCACATCCCCAAGAGCCTCGGTGCCCGGCGCCTCCTCCGGGATAGTCTCCTCGTCGATAAGGTCAAAGACCCGTCCCGCGCAGGCCAGGGCGTTTTGCAGCTCCGTCACCACGCCGGAGATCTCATTGAAGGGCTTCGTATACTGGTTGGCATAGCTCAGAAAGCTGGTGAGCTGTCCCACGGTGAGCAGCCCCCGGATCACGCCCCAGGCCCCCGCAATTCCCACTGCAGCATACACCATGCTGTTCACAAAGCGGGTGGCCGGATTGGTGATAGAGGAGAAAAATGTAGCCCGCAGGCTGTAGCCGGTGAGCCGCCGGTTGATCTCATCAAACCGCTTCTCCGCCTCTCTCTGATAGCCGAATGCCTGCACCACCTTCATATTTCCCAGCATCTCATTGGTCAGGGTGGTGAGAGCGCCCCGGGTCTCGGACTGGAGGCGGAACATGTCAAAGGTCTTCTTCGCGATAAAGCCAGCCACCACCAGGGAAAGGGGGGTGAGAAGCACCACTACCAGGGTGATCAGCGGATTGATGGAGAGCATAAACAGAAGCGTGCCGCCAATGGTCATAACCCCGGTAAAAAACTGGGTAAAGCCCATGAGCAGGCCCTCAGAAAACTGGTCCACATCCGCCACAATCCGGCTGATAATATCCCCGGACGGATGGGCGTCAATATAGCGCAGGGGCAGCCGCTCCACATGGTCAAAGGCCTGGGTGCGGATGTCCTTCACCACCCGGTAGGTAATAATATTGTTGATATGGTTCATGAGCCACTGGCTCACAGCCGTCAGAGCCATGGCCGCCAGGATCTTTGCCAGGATACGCACAAGCCCCTCATAATCCACCAGGCCCTGGGACACAATCCGGTCCACCGCCTGGCCCGTGAGAATCGGCACATACAGGGTCAGAGCCACAGTCACCACCGCAAGAAGCAGGGACAGAAGAACCGCCGCCCGGTATTTATCAATACAGTGCAGGACCCGGCGGATGGTCCTTCTGCTTCTCTCCTGCTGCTTCTGCTTCTCCTCCGCCCCTGGTCCCAGAGGCTTTCTTTTACTCTCACTGCTCATCCCGCTCTACCTCCTCCCTCGAAAATTGGGACAGACAGATCTCCCGATACACCTGGCAGGTCCTAAGGAGCTCCCTGTGGGTCCCGATCCCGGCCAGAGCGCCGTCGTCCAGCACCAGAATCTTATCCGCATTCTTGATCGTGGAGGCCCGCTGGGACACCAAAAATACCGTCATGTCCTGTGTATCCTCCTTGATCGCCCGCCGCAGCCTGGCATCTGTAGCAAAATCCAGAGCCGATGCGCTGTCATCCAGTATAAGAATCTGGGGCTGGCGCACCAGGGCCCTGGCAATGGTCAGCCGCTGCCGCTGGCCGCCGGAGAGATTGCGCCCCTCCTGGTCAATGGGCATGTCCAGCCCGCTGCCCTTTTCCTCCACAAAATCCCGGGCCTGGGCCGTTCCCAGAGCCTCCCAGATCTCCTCATCATCCGCGTCCAGGCGGCCCCAGCGCATATTTTCCC
>CALWMT010000041.1 GCA_944382045.1 uncultured Enterocloster sp.
AACCTCACCTACCGCATTTTCCAGCTCTTAAAGGTGAAGCTGGCACGGGCCATATCCGGGGAGGAGCCGTCCCTCCCCTTCTCCGGAACGGGCCGCGTCCTGCAGGACGCCCTCGCGGAGGCCTTCCGGCAGGCGGAGAGCCGGATTCCCACCCGGTTCAAGGAGTACGAGAACCGGCGGCGGGAGGAGTATTTCTGCGTGAAGAACAACTTTTATTATCTCTTTGCCCTGGCGGAGGAGATAAAAAAGCAGTTCTTCGGCAGGACATTTCTCTATGAGCTCCGGGTGGGGTGCGCTCTTACGGACGGGCAGGGCGCCCTCTTTTTGGACCGGTTCAAGGTATCTTCTGTGGAAAATGGCGGACTCTGCGGCCTGCCTAAGGATACAGCGGTTACTTTTTATCTCAATGAGGTGGAGGAGATCCTGCGGCCCGACGTGTACGGCCTGATGGATCGGTTTTTGGAGCAGAAGTTTGAATCCGGGGAACTTACGAAATACGGCATGATCAAGCTCACCGGCCAGTCCTGCAAGTCGCGGCTTTTCACGGAGGCCTTAAAGGAGTATGTGCCCGGACGGCTGATTCAAAATACCCGGGGCGGGGAGGCGGGGGAGGAGCTGAAGCTATGCTGCCTGGAGGGGGCCCTGGCGTATTTCTCCAACTGCAAGCTGGGCTATATGAAGGTGGACAGAAGCTTTGAGGTGGGAGCTCTTCCCTATGAAATCATGGCCTACACCCATGAGAACCAGGAGCAGGTGCTGATACGGAGCCTGGACAAGGAGGATCACATCGGATGCATCTCCCGGTTCAAGGTCGGCAGGCAGTTAGATCTGTATTTGAACAGCGCCCAGGGACAGCGGCTGAAAACGTATTATTTTACCTATGACGCCTCCCGGTTTGCACGTACCACCCAGGAGGAGATTGACAGGCAGTACGGCGGAACCGTGATCCAGGAGGAGACGGACATCATCCTGGAGGGCGAGATGAAGTTTTTTGTCTGGGTGTCCAGAAAGCGCTGGGGCTTTGTGGTGCTCCCCATACTCCGGGAGAGGGATCTGCTCTATAAAGGGGAGGAGACCTTCTTCGACTTTGAAGACGACACCTGGGAACTCAATTTCTTTGACGGAAGGAAGTAGGCAATGGAGAACCTGGAAGAGGTAAAGGCAATGATTCAGGGGGAGCTCTCCCTGATTACGGATCTGACGGAGCGGCGCGCCTTTAAGGAGCTGATGGAAGGCGTATTTCTGTCCCTCTGGGAAACCAACGCGGCTATGTATGAGCGGCTGGAGGAGCGGGTCGTCGGCGAGCTGGCCTGGGATATGAACCGCTTCTGCGTCCGCACCGGCCTTGTGGAGCGGGAGAGCTTTGATCCGGTCCACCGCTTCCTGGCTCCGGCCTGCGAGGAGGATCTGGCTCCCGCTTCCTATAAGGCGGGGGAGCTTAGGGAGCGAATCCGGGAGGAGGGCCGCGTCCGCCTGGCCACAGTCTTCGTCCAGTGCGGCCCGGCAGAGCTCAAACGCTTTCTCGACTACGGGCCCGGCTGTACCGGCCGGCTCCTCGCCGGGGAGGAATATTCCGTGGATCTCTTTCTGGAGCCGGCCCGAAGGTATCTGGAACGCCTGGAACAGCTCTACCACCTGTTTATGAAAAATGGTGTTCCCTGGCAGACGGTGAACGCCCCCTATTTTTTCAAAATGGCGGACGTCTGCATCCGCCGGGTGCCGGATGCCATCTCCGACGCCCAGGAGATCACGGATTTCGGCATGGATTTCGGAACCTTTGGCGGGCAGGTGCGGCTTAACATGCTGCCTGTGTGGAATATCCGCCGGCTGGAGCTGGAGAGCATGGGATTTCCGGTGCCCTGCCGGGATCATGAGAGCTTTGAGCACACCATCTCCATCGCGGCCTACGGGGCGGAGAACGCCTACTTAGTGGAGGAGAAGGCGGGGATTGAGAACGTGTGCCAGAGGGGCGACCGGCTTTTTATCACGGGCAGGATCCCCAATGAGAAGCGGTGGAATGTGTACATGATATGCGGCGGCAGGGATTCGCGGGTCGACCGCTTTGCCTACCCCCTCTTTTCCAACGGCAAAAAGGATGGATTCGGGGAGCGCTACAGCCGGCAGAAGGGACAGCCGGTGCGGACACGGGGAGAGCTGACCCGGTTTATCCGGGGCCTGGGGCTGGAGAATTACATCGCCTATCAGGACTGTGCCCTCACCGGGGAGCGGGGGGAGAGGCAGGACACCTATCCGGTGAACTTCTTCCTGCAGGACGAGATCCGGGGAAAGGGCGGCAGGCAGAAGCTGACCCTGTACTTTAAGCCGGTGGGGAAGGAGCGGTGGCTGCTCTTAGACCTGGCCAGCTACATCGCCTCCCAGGTGCAGGAGCTCTATCCGGAATATGAATGCGGAGGGCGTCTGGTATGAATTATCTGTGGGAGGCCATGCTCCGGGCAAAGGAGCAGAAAATGGAGACGGACCGCCTGCGCTTTGCCATGGCGGAGCGCTTTTCCGGGTACATGGAGCTGGCAAATCCCTGCTTAAACCAGCAGGATCTGACGGAACTCCCCTCTGTTGAGGTAAACCTGTACTATCGGTTCTATCATATATTCAAGGATCTTTGCGGCCCTGAGGAGCGGGAATTCCCCCAGCTGACGGGAGGGCTCATCAATCTCATCATACACCAGCTGGCGGAAAATGACGTGCTCTCCGGCATGACGCGCAAGGAATACTACAAGGAGCTTCTCTACCAGGATATAAAAGAGGGGATGTTTGGCACGGAGGTCCTGGAGGAGATAGGCCTCTTTGGACGGGAGGGGCGGGAGACCATATTGAGCGGCCTGCTGCGCCAGTACGAGACGGGAAGCTCCTTGGATATATTCAAGGATATGGCGGAGGATCTGATTGACGAGAGCATTGTGTACAGGAGCAATGACAACTTTAAAGAGATCCTGGTTTTTGTAGGACAGAAGGAGGGGGAGGAGATCCGCAAGAAGATGGATCTGCTCATCCGGCTCTTTGTGGAGCTCCCGTACCACGTGGAGATTTACTACGAGCGGCATTTTGGCATCATGGGCGTGGACTGCACCATGGAGCTGGACGAGATGACCCTGTGCTGAATAGGAGGAAATGGACGTGTTTGAGTATGTATATCCCCAATTTCAGAGCAAGCGCCTGCTGCGGGCCCAGATGCTGGAGGAGCTTCGGGACTATCCCCTGCGGTATCTTAGGCTCGCGCATGAGGACTGTGCCCAGGGAGTAGCTGCCGGCTGCCGTGTCACGTGGTCCGGAGGGGAGCTCACGGTGGGAAGGGGAATCATTTACAAGGAAAAACAGTTTTATTTCCTGGAGGAGCCCTATACCCTGGACTGCGGGGCCCTGGACCGGGTCCGCTTCCTCAAGGTCCGCCTGCTCCCGGAAAACCGGTCTCCCGGCCAGGTGAAGGGCGTGGGAGAAATCGTGCTGGAGGAGCGGCCGGCGGACGACGCTTTTGAGCTGGAGCTGTGCCGCTTCCGGCTCCAGGAGGGGGCCAGGCTCAGGGACAGGCATGAGAACTTTGCGGATTTTTCCACGGAGTATGACACAGTGGACTACACCTACGCCCCCTGGAGCGGGCGGGAGGACAGCACCCTCAATCCCCTTTTGTTACGACAGTACGCGGCGGAGCTTCTGCGGCGCCCGGAACAGGCCCCCTTGGATCTGGCCTTCGCCATGGCGGTGCTCGCCCAGGGCGGCCAAGTCTGCGCCCGCGCGGTGAAGGAGTATATACGGGGCAGGACCGGCAGGAGCCCGGCGAGAGGGATACGGCCCATGTATGAGGGCCTCCTGGGAATCCTGAGCGAAGGAAAGGGGAGGGAGGATGCCGGGGAGAGAGAGCGGAGCGTGTTTCTTATCTGACGGCGGCAATGGAGCGCGGACAGAGCGCCGCCTGCAGCCGGAACTTTGACAGGAATCCTTTGACAGGAGGTGGGACGATGCGCATGGATGAGTGGCTGGCCCGGGAGGAACGGGAGCAGAAGAGAAAAAAACGCCGGGAGAAGGAGAACGCGCCCCAGGGCGCAGAGCAGGCCCAAGGGCGGAAGGAGGATTATGGAAGCAGCGGTCACATATAAGGATTTATCATTTTCATTTGCGGATATCCTCCACGTGGACCGGATCGAGATACGGGAGAAGCCGAATACCCACGGAAGCTTAAAGATTACCGCAGTGCTGGATGCGGACAGGGAGCGGGATATTTTCTTTGAGGTTCCGGACACCTTAAGCCTTCTCTACGAGGACGGAGGGGAGAAGAAGGTCCTGTTTTCGGGCATGCTTTTTTCCTCCGCCATGCGCCGGAGAGGAAAATATCTTTATCTGACCCTGGAGGCAAAAACCCACACCTACCGGATGGATTTGGAGAAAAAAATCCGCTCCTTCCAGAATACGGGGGAGACCTTCAGCCAGATCATGGGGGCAGCGGCGGAGCGCTATCCGGGGCTGGTACGGATGGAGCATTTCACGGACCGGCCGGTGGACCAGCTCCTCTTTCAGTACGAGGAGACGGACTGGGAGTTCTTAAAGCGCCTGATGGGAAAGTGCCAAGCCAGGCTGTACCCCCAGGCATTTTATGAGACGCCGGCCTTCCGGGCGGGCTTTCCGCAGGCCAGGGAGTCTTGGCGGCTTCGGGAGGATTTCTTTATCAGCGAGACCCGCTTTGAAGAGTATGAGCGGATCCGGGCAAACGCCCGGTCCGGGGCCCTGCCCCAGCAGTATCTGAGCTGGAAGGTGGAGAGCTGGGATATTCTCCCCCTGGGATGCCGCCTTCTGTACAGGGGCAAGGACTGGTTTGTGGGGGAGATAGAGCGGAGGCTGACGGACGGGATCCTGCGCAGCGTCTACACCCTTGTGCAGAAGGAGAGGGAGATCCTGGAGCCGGCCTGGGCGCCTCTTATGCCAGGGATCTCCCTGGACGGAACCATAAAGAGCGTGGCCCGGGACAAGGTTCAGGTTCTCATGGACCGGGATTTAAATACGCGGACGGCGGGGCAATATTGGTTCCCTTATTCCACGGTGGCGGGCTCCTCGGACGGAAGCGGCTGGTACTGTATGCCGGAGAACGGGGAGAAGATCCGGGTTTATTTCCCCACAGCGGATGAGAAGGAGGCCTATGTGATCTCCGCCCTCTCAGGGAATACCCTGGGAAATCAGGGCGGCTCCATGGATCCGGCTGTGAAGCACATTTCCACCGCCCAGGGCAACACCGTCACCTTCTGCGGATCCGGCGCAAACATTTCCGTGAAGGGCGGCACGGGAACCGTGAACCTGGGATCCGACGGCGCGTTTACCGTTACCGCGGCGGAGAGCATAAGCATCTACGCGGGCAGCAAGGTGAGCTTCTGCGGAAATGAGATTACATCCACTGCCGACGAGGAGATGGGCCTGGCCGCGGATCCAGGGGCATCCATCTCGCTGAAACCGGGACTTGCGGATGTGAAGGCCGTGAAAATATACCAAAACTGAGGCAACAGTTCAGGCGGCAAGGAGGACGACATGGATTTTTATACATTGGATCAGCTGGCAGTCACAGGGGTCAGCCTGGGCTCCATCCGGGAGCTTTCGGTTCACAATGAGCCCGGATCCCACGGGGTTATGGAGATAACGGCCCAGATTCAGGAGGAGGACGAGGAGACCCTTCTCTACGGCATGGCCAGCCGGCAGCCGGGGGCCCTCTGGGGCGGGGAAAACCTGCTCTTTGCCGGGGTGCTCACCGGGGTGGAATTCCTGCGCAGGGACGAGGTTCGCCTTGGTCGGCTCACTTTTCGGACGGAAGACTGCCAGATGGATATACAGAAGAAATCCCGCTCCTTCCAGGACACCTCCCTGACCTTAAGCGGCCTTCTGGATCTGATTCTCAAGGACTATCCGGGGGCGGACTACTGCCTGTCCGTTCCTGACCAGGCCATTGGCCGCCTTCTGGTTCAGTATAAGGAGACGGACTGGGAATTTTTAAAGCGGGTGTTTTCCGAATACTATGCCCCCTTGGGGGCGCTGATGAGCCAGGAGGGAATCCGGATTTACGCAGGTGTTCCGGCCCTTGCCGGCCAGTGGGAATATGAGCTGGAGGCAGTGGAAAAGAGCGAGGCCGAGGTGCGGCGCTTTGCCGCTATGGGGGCGGCGGAGACCGACTTTGTGGATCTGCGCCTGCTTTCGGGGAGCTGCCAGGATATCTTCGCCTCCCTCACCCTGGAGGGCAGGGCGCTGGCGGTGCGGACCCTTGACTGGGAGCTGAGGAAGGGACGGCTGGAGTGCCGCTACGCCCTCCGCCCCGGGGCGGGCATCGGTGCCTATCCCATCTATCCCGTCTCCCTGGTGGGAATTGCCCTGGAGGGGCGGATCCTGGAGGTGAAGGGAAATCTGGTGCGGATCCACATGGATATTGACGGCCCCTGCGGCGGAAAGGACGCCTATTGGTTCCCCTACGCCACCATGTCCGCTGCCCTGGACGGGAGCGGCTGGTATTACATGCCTGAGGCGGGGGACCGGGTGCGGGTGGAATTTCCCGACAAATACGCCCAGGACGCCTTGGTCATCAATTCCGCCAGCGTCTATGACGCCCCATCCGGCGGGGAGGACTCCATGGGGAATCCTGCGGTGAAATATTTGAGCAACTGCGCCGGACAGAAGATGTCCTTAGGCCCCCAGGGCGTGGATGTGTCCGCCGGCTCCTCCGGCATCACCGTGGACAACAGCGGCGCTGTGTCCATCTGGGGAAATAACGAGGTGATCATCAAGGCGGAAGGGAAGATAACCCTCCGCGCCAAGTCCATTACCGTAAAGGGAGCGGAGGAGGTGAAGGCCGCCAACGAGGCCGGAACCGGGGCGGAACTTACGGGCGATTTGAAGCTTACGGGAGCGGAGGTTTTGATAAATTGAGACGGGAAGAAGCTTTGGGGGATTTTCTGAAAAAAGGCGATGAAATGCTGACGGCCCGGGAGCCCCTGTTCTGGGAGCGGCTCTTTGTGCGGAAGGCCGAGATCGTGTCCCGGTTTCGAGAAAGCCTCACCCGGCTGGAGCGCAGATGCGGAGCTTGCGCCAAGGAATGCCGCTACATCTACTGCTCCCTGCTGCGGGTGGATCTTCTAAAGAGCCGGTATCTGACCCTGATCCAGGCCGTGGGGGAGGACTACGCCCTGGATCCGGATCCGGTGGAGGAGCTTCTGGATCTGGGGGATTTCTTCGACGAGCTGGAGGCGGTCCGGGTGGATCTGATACATGGGCTGCCCCAGTATAATGGGAAGGTGGGTGCAGGGGACGTGCAGAAGCTGACTGCGGAACGGGCGGTGGAATGGTTCTGGAAAATCGGCTTTCTGCTCCGCTTTCTTCTGTGCGTTCCAGAGAACCGGGAGGAGATTATGGCCATCATCCCGGCAAAGTTCCCGCGGATTGTGCGCTGGGGCGAATACCGGGATCGGGGAGAAACCATTTTTTTCTACGAGGAGGAGCCGGACCGGGAGGGGGAGCGGTTCAAGACGCTTTTGCGCCAGTCCTATTCCTACCCCTATATTCTTCAGGCCAGGCATCTGCACCGGGGAGAGTACGAGAGGATGAGCCTGGAGGAAAAGCGGATGGAATATACGGCCTTTGAGGGCTGCAGCTTCCGGGGCGTTTCCTTTGCCGGGGCCGGCCTTTTTGGGGCCCGCTTCCTGGAATGCCGCTTTAAGAACTGCAGCTTCCGGGAGGCGGATCTGGCCATGGCGCGGTTTGAGAGCTGCGAGTTTCAGAACGTGGACTGGGAGCGGGCGGGCTTTGCGAAAACGCTCTGTCTCCCAGGCCCGCCGCCGGGACTCAGTGAGGAGCAGAAAAAGGAAATTTTGGTAAAAGAGGAGCAGTACAATGCAGCGGTATTTCTTTGTGGGACAGGACAGGAAGGTCCGGGACACCATTCATCTGGAGGAATTTGATATTGTAAATGGCCCGCGCCGGATTTTCTGGCCGGAGGAGGGGGATGCCTTAAACGAGGCAGTCTTCCTGTACCTGAAGAAGGGAGAGGGGGAGACGGTTCTTGACTTCTATCAGAGCCCGGTAACCATGGTTTCCGGCCTGGTGCGCCAGGTATTTGCCATGTATGAGGAGGATATCTGCTTTAAGCGGGTGTATCTGGTTGACCGGGAGAATAAGGTTTCCCACAATTTTTACATTCCCCTTATCCCAAGGCTTGACGCGCTCTCACTCCGGGTGGAGCGGTATCCGGACGGCAGGGAAAAGCGGGTGATTCTCGACGGGAGACGCGCGCGAGGGCGACATGTATTTTACCTGGCCGCCAGCATGTCCAGGCGTCCCCTGGTGAGCCTTGCGGCTGCAGAGAGCCTGCTGCGCAGAGGGGCTGCGGGGCTGGTTTTAGAGGAAGTGGAGGTGGAATAGATGGCGGCGTTAGATGATAAATACATTGTGTTCGGGGCAAAAACCGAGTGTTCCATGGGCCTCAGGGAGAGCAAGCTGGTACTCCCGGCGGATCACGGCATTTTTATCCGGGGGAAGGCCCAGATGCACGCGAAGGACTGCGTGTCTGTGACGAATGTAATTCCGTTTGGCGGATGCAGGAGCGCGGCCAATCCCTCCACAGCCGCGAAAATGGCGTCCATGGGCGTTGCCGCGGCGATTCCCACCATAAGCGGGACCTTCTGCACGCCGGCGGCGCCTGCGCCCTGCGCGGGCATCTGTACCCCGGTGATTACCTCCGTGGAGTGGGAGGATGCCAGCGAGTTTACGGATATTGACGATGAAAAGGCGCTGATGGGGCGATGCACCTTGACCTGTGCCCACGGGGGTGTCATCAAGATCACAGACGCGGGGCAGGACTGACGGCCGGCTTTCCCCGTGACAGGAGAGACCTATGAGAATACCATTTTGCCAATTGACAGTTGAGACAGAGATTGAGGGGATATTGGAAATCAGGGGCTTTGAGCTGAAGGAGGCCCTAAACAGCCATGCCTTCTTAAGGATGGAGTGCCTTTTAGACGAGGATTTTTGGGAGCGGGCCGTGTCCTGCGCCACAAAGGACTCTTCCGTGCGGGTTTGCCGGGGGGAGGAGATCCTGTTTTTTGGGCGGCTTTATGGCGCCAGGACAGAGAGGGAGAGGGGAAAATGGGAGCTTCATCTCACCTTTGTCTCCGCTTCCTATGAGATGGACGCAGTCCGCCGGTCCCGGGTGTTTTACCGGGAGGGGGACCGGTACGCCGATGTGATTGAAAAGGTGGCAGCCCTGTATCCGGGCTCTCAGGTCAGGGATGAGGCCACAGAAGGGAAGGCCTGCCCGGGAACCCTCCTCCAGTACGAGGAGACGGACTGGGAGTTTTTAAAGCGCCTTGCCAGCCATTTCTCCACCTTCCTGATTCCGGATACAGCCTCGCAGATGGACCGCATTTATTTCGGTCTCCCGGATATTGATAATGGGAGAGAGCTGTGGGATAAGGATTTTGCGGTTGTCCAGGACATGGATTCCTTCTACCGCATGGGAAAGGGAATGAAGCAGGAGTATACAGCCTGGCGGGTGATAAGCCCGATCCCTATGCGCATGGGGGAGAACCTGGCCTTCAACGGCATCCTGTGCACCGTGGTGGGAATCCACATATTTTCCAAGAGGGGGGAAATCCTTCAGGAATACACCCTCAGACGCCGCCAGGGCCTTGTGATACGCCAGGCCTTCAACTATGAGATCCTGGGCATCAGCCTGCCGGTGACGGTGACAAACCGGAAGGACAATCGGATCCAGGTGGAATTTGACATAAATAAGGACTATCCACCGGAGGATCCCACCCGGTTTTATACTTACGGGATTGAGAGCAGCAGCTTTTACTGCATGCCCGAGGCGGGGAGCCGGGCCCACGTATATTTCCCCAACCGGGACGACTGGGAGGCCATCGCGGTCCACGCCTTAAATCCCGGGGACGGGGCGGGGAGAAATCCTTCCAACAAGCGGTTTTCCTCCCCCACAGGAGCGGCTATGGAGCTCTCCCCCTCATCCTATTGCTTCCAGTCCGACTTCGGGGGCGCTGCCCGGATGGTGATGGGGACAGACGGAAATGTGACCATAAGCGGCACGGATATCACCTTTACTGCCGGATCCTCCATCTCCATCGGAGCCGGGAAGGAGAACACCCCCAAGGTAATCTTCGGCTCCAAGGGGGATCAGCTTTTTAAAGTGGGAAGCTCATCCGTGGCCCTTGAGGCCAATCTCTCCCTCATCGCCGACAAGGCCAAGCTCAAGGCGGAGAGCGGAGACATGGCGGCTCAGGCCCAGGCGGTTCGGGACGCCCTTACAGCCGGGGACGGGGCCCTGCGGGACGCCTACGACGGGCAGAACGCAGGTTCGGGCAATTCGGGAGGCGCAGGCCTGTCCGGCTTAAATCCCACGCCGGGGGCGGCCATATCTCCCGCGCCTCAGACTTCAGGAACATCTGCGGCACCGGCCCAGGACGATCCCTTCTGGAAGCCGACCCTGCAGGATAAGTATAAGCCCAAGGCGACGGATAATAAGACCGCAGGGGGATCGAAAGAAACGGTTTATGACAGCAATAAGAAGAATTCGGGAGACAACGGAGGAGCAGATTCCAAGCCGGTAAGCGACATTGAGAAATACCGTTTCACCCGTACCTTTGCCAGCGGTTCCCGCTCCGGAAGCCTGGCAGAGGAAAAAGCCAGCGGCTCTGCCGGATTGTTCTACGGCTCCGCCTATTCAAAGGCCGGATCCTGGAAGGCCTCGGCCAGCGCCTACGCGGGCGCCACGGAGGAGAACCTCATGCCCGGCGTGGGACTGCAGGGAGCGGTCAGCGCCTCCTTAGTGGAGATGGGCGTGTCCGGCGGCATCGGGAATGAGGATTTCAATATCAATGCGGGCGCGGACGTGGCGGCCTACAAGGCGGAGGCCAAGGCGGACGCGGTTCTGGGCTTCAACGACAAGGGGGAGTTCCAGGCCGGCGTGGCCGGGGAGGCGGGAGCTTACCTGGCGGAGGGAAGCGTGTCCGGCGGCGTCACCGTGGGCGGCGTGGGGGCTAACGTGAAGGCCACAGGAAAGGTGGGCTTTGGCGTGGAGGGCCAGGCCGGCTTCGTGGACGGAAAGCTCCGGGTGAAGCTGGGCGTCTGCGTGATTTTGGGCGGCTCCGTGGAGTTCGAGCTGGATTTCAGCAGCCTATTTAAATAGACACCCAACGCAGGAACTGATATAATGGTAAGCGTTCGGAACGGAAAATGTAACAGTGCAGGAGGAGATTAATTATGTTGAAGTTGCTGCCAATCGGCACCGTGGTGCGGCTCAAGGGCGCCAGCGTTCCCTTTATGATAGCGGGCTATTTCCCGGAGGATGCAGACAAGCCCGGATTCTACTTTGACTATTCTGGGTTTCCCCATCCCATGGGATTTTCCTCTACCATCCAGGCATCCTTCTTTAACGCGGAGGATATTGAGGGGATTTTAGCCATGGGCTACCAGGACGAAGGCCAGATGAAATATGTGGAGAAATTGGAGAGCTTCCAGCCGGAGGCCCAGGAGGGAGGAAAGACAGATGGTCAATAAAAACAGGCCGCTTCCCATCGGAAGCGTGGTTCTTCTGAAAGGGGCCAACACAAAGATGATGATTATAGGGTATCTGAAGTACGGACCGGAGAACCGCACGGATATCTACGACTACGCAGGCTGCCTTTATCCCCAGGGCTATCATTCCCCGGAGAAAACCTATGTGTTTAACCATGATGGGATCGAGCAGGTCTACGCCCTGGGCTACCAGGACGGCCGGCAGATTGCCTTTGCGGATACTTTGATGGAGCAGTTTAAAAAATGCAAAGGCGATGTGTCCTTTGATTAGGAAAACAGGATGGGAAAAGGACAGCTGCAAATGGAGGAGGAAGCGGATGGTTACGATAATTCTGCTGGCTGCCTGTGCGCTTTCCCTGATTTTCGGCATCTGCTTTATTATCGCGGGAAAACGGGGAATGGCCGTCTGCAGCCGCCGGGCCCGGGCCCGGGTGGTGGGGATCTATGAGTCCTCCATGTTCCAGGAGGAAAGCTATTCCCCGATTCTGGAGTTCTCTGCCGGGGGAGAGGTTATCCGCTCCCGGACGGTGACGGAAAAGACCGGGGGGCCAGGCCGGATTCCCTACAAGGAGGGGGATCTTGTGGAAGTCTTGTACAATCCGGAAAATCCACACCAGTTTTTTGTCCCTGGCTATGATGTCAACATGAAGCTTTGGCTGGGGATCGGAAGCCTGGGGGCAGCGCTTATTTTAGCGCTCAGCGCATTTATACTGAAGTAGCGGCAGATTTTTCAGAGAAAATATGGCAGGAGGAAGCAAAATGTACGGTATAAAAAAATGGGCGGCGGCAGCGTTTGTGATTCTGTGCCTTGGAGGCTGCCAGGGCGCGTCTGTGTCTACTTCCCAGTCTATGACTTTTCAGGTGGGAACCGGAGATAAAATCAAGGTGACGTTGGATACCTCCGCTGGGGATTCCCTAGCCCAGGAAGAGGGCAGCTTTTCGGTGAAGAACGGGGACAGCCTGGTGTTCCAGGGCGTTTTCC